>JAKFEZ010000014.1:0-1562 GCA_036675435.1 Ramlibacter sp.
GGTTCGATGGTGGAGGAGGCTGGATTCGAACCAGCGTAGGCGTAAGCCAACAGATTTACAGTCTGCCCCCTTTAGCCACTCGGGCACCCCTCCGGGACGAGCCCGCGACTATATCACGCAGCTGGAGGGGTCACAACATCGCGGACCCGCCGGCCTGGCGCGACGGGCCATCGTTCAAGGACCAATCGAAGGATCGTCCGCCGGCCGAGAGAAACGCCTGCGCCGCTCCGAAGTGGCCGCACCCGATAAACGGTTGCGGCGGCCTGGACGCAGACAGCGGCGATGGATGGTTCGCCTTCCAGACACGATGACCGCGACCGATTTCGCCGATGTGCGCCACCTTGGCTTGGGCCTGAGCGCCCCAAAGCAGAAAGGCAAGCGGCCCCACTTCGGATGAGGCGGCCCTGATCAACATGTCAGTAAGTACTTCCCATCCGCGCTTGGCATGACTGCCGGGCCGTCCCTCTTCAACCGTAAGCACGGTGTTCAACAGCAGTGCGCCTCGACGGGCCCAGGGCAGCAGGCTCCCCGACTTCGGCGAAGGCACGCCCAAATCGCGCTCGATCTCCTTGAAGATGTTGCGCAGGCTGGGCGGCGGCTTGACCCCCTCCGGCACCGAGAACGCCAACCCTTCGGCTTGCCCTGCACCGTGATACGGGTCCTGACCGAGGATCACGATCCGCAGTTCATCGATGGACGTGAGCCGCAAGGCGCGCAGCGGATCGGCAGGGAAAACCGTGACGCCGGCCGCAACACGCTCATCGACGAAACCGATCAGCTGGCGGCCCACCGAACTGGCGCGGAAGGGCTCGGTCACGGCACGCCACCCGCCTTCGACTTCATCGAAGGCCTCGTCCAGAGGCCGCTCGAGGCGCCCTGCCACCGCTCAGCCGAACAGCGCGGCCAGCGCCGTTCCCGGATCGCTCGCCCGCATGAAAGCCTCTCCGACGAGGAAGGCATGCACGTTGGCTTCGCGCATGCGGGCGGCATCGGAAGGAGTCAGGATGCCGCTTTCGGTGACGAGCAGCCGCTCGGGTGGCACGCGGGGCAGCAGCGCAAGCGTCGTCTCCAGCGAGACCTCGAAGCTGCGCAGGTTGCGGTTGTTGATGCCGACCAGTGGCGTCTTCAGGCGCAGCGCCCGCTCCAGCTCAGCGCCATCGTGCACCTCGACCAGCACCGCCATGCCCAGCGCGTTTGCTGCCGCCTCCAGGTCAGTCATTCGCGCGTTGTCCAGGACTGCTGCAATCAGCAGGATGCAGTCCGCTTTCATCGCGCGAGCCTCGAAGACCTGGTACTCCGCGAGCATGAAATCCTTGCGCAGTACCGGGAGCGCACATGCGGCGCGCGCCTGCGGCAAGTAGGCGGCCATACCCTGGAAGAAGCGCTCGTCGGTCAGCACGCTCAGGCAGGCCGCCCCGTGTTCGGCATAGCTGGCGGCTATCTCGGCCGGCACGAAGCGCTCGCGCAGCACTCCCCGGCTCGGGCTGGCCTTCTTGATCTCCGCGATGACCGCCGCCTTGCCCGCGGATATCTTCGAGCGCAGGCTGCCTTCGAAGTCGCGC
>JAKFEZ010000045.1:0-1559 GCA_036675435.1 Ramlibacter sp.
GGTGTGGACCTCGTCGATCACCACGTAGCGCAGGTTCTCGAAGAACTGCGCCCACTTGGTGTGGTGCGGCAGGATGGCCTGGTGCAGCATGTCCGGGTTGCTGACCACGATGTCGCCATGCAGCCGGATCGCCTGCCGCGCATCGCCGGGGGTATCGCCGTCGAAGGTGAAGGCCTTCACCCCCAGCTCGCCGGCGCGATTCAATTCCAGCAGTTCCGCCACCTGGTCCTGGGCCAGCGCCTTGGTCGGGAACAAGTACAGCGCCTTGGCATTGCCGGTCATCGCCGCGGCCACCACCGGCAGGGTGTAGCAAAGCGACTTGCCCGACGCGGTCGGGGTGACGATGGCCACATGCTCGCCCGCCTGCGCCGCGTTCCACGCCTCGGCCTGGTGGCTGTACAGCTGGTCGATGCCACGCGCCCGCAAGGCGGCCTTCAACCGCTCGGGCACGTCCTCGGGAATCGGCGCATACCGCCCCTCGCGCCCGGGAATCATGAAGTTGCCGGTGATGCGGTCGGCATAGCGCCTGGCCAGCCGCTCGGTCAGCAGGCTGCCGTCGCGGCTCAGTTGCCCATCGGAAAGGGTCGAAAGGCGGCGTTCGTCGTCTTCGGTGCGTTTGGCGAGGGCTTGCGCGGGCATGGCTGTCACTCACTGGGGAGCGTGAGTGGACGCCATGCAAGTCTCAGCTGGTGAGAATGGGCGACGCGGTCCTAAGGCGTGATCGCCACTTTCAACACCCCATCGCGCTGGTGGCTGAAGAGCTCGTACGCGGCCTCGATGTCATCCAGCTTGTAGCGATGGGTGACCATCGCGCCGAAGTCGACCCGGCCGGCGGCGATCACCGCCATCAGCCGGCGCATGCGTTCCTTGCCGCCCGGGCACAGGGTGGTGAGGATGCGGTGGTCGCCGAGTCCGGCGGCGAAGGCGTCCAGCGGGATGTGCAGGTCGGTGGAATAGACGCCCAGGCTGGACAGGGTGCCGCCGGGACGCAGCACGCGCAGCGCGGCCTCGAAGGTCTTCTGCGTGCCCAGCGCCTCGATCGCCACGTCCACGCCGCGGCCCTGGGTGAACTGCATGATCTGTTCGACCACGTCGCCCTGGCTGGCATCGACCACATGGTCGGCGCCCATGCGCAAAGCCATGGCCCGCCGTTCGGGCAGCATGTCCACGCCGATCACCACGCTGGCGCCGCTGAGTTTGGCGCCGGCGCTGGCGCACAGGCCGATCGGGCCCTGCGCGAACACGGCGACGGTGTCGCCGATGCGGATGCCGGCGTTCTCGGCGCCGCCGAAGCCGGTGGACATGATGTCCGGGCACATCAGCACCTGTTCGTCGCTCAGGCCGTCGGGCACCGGGGCCAGGTTGACCATGGCGTCGGGCACCAGCACGTATTCGGCCTGGCATCCGTCGAGGGTGTTGCCGAATTTCCAGCCGCCGATCGGCTTCCAGCCATGCGCGGTGCCGGCGCCGTCCTGCGAATGCTGGCCGCACAGGCAGGCGTTGCTCCAGCCGCTGGGGGTGATGGCCCCGGCGATCACGCGCTGGC
Organism: Ramlibacter sp.; assembly: GCA_036675435.1. Taxonomy (GTDB): domain Bacteria; phylum Pseudomonadota; class Gammaproteobacteria; order Burkholderiales; family Burkholderiaceae_C; genus Ramlibacter. Next base: position 1,547 of record JAKFEZ010000045.1, read on the forward strand.
CTTCGCGGTAGCC
>JAKFEZ010000273.1:0-9511 GCA_036675435.1 Ramlibacter sp.
CTGCACAAGATGGGCTTCCTGGTCGACGAGGCCGGCGCCGGAGCGGTGGACATGATGCGGACGATCAAGCGCGCGCTCGATCCGAAGAACATCATGAATCCGGGGAAGATCTTCTCGATCTGAAGCGTCGCCCCCGCGAAGGCGGGGACCCCGGGCTCCCGCCGCACACCTAACGTATACAATATTTCGGATATGTTGCCGTGGAACTCCGCCTCGCCCTCTGCCGACCACGCGCTCGCCGCCACGGTCCGGTCGACGTCGCTGGGCAAGCTGGTGCGGGACGACGTGCTCGGCATGATCCTGCGCGGCGAGATCAAGTCGGGCGAGCGGATCAACGAACCTGATGTCGCTGCCCGTCTCAACGTGTCGCGCGTGCCAGTGCGCGAAGCCCTGCGCGAGCTGGAGAGCTCGGGCTTGGTCGAGGCACGCAAGCACTCCGGCGTGTTCGTGCGCAAGCTCGGCGCCGAGGAAGTGCGTAGCCTTTACGAGCTACGGGCTCTGCTGGACGGTTTCGCTGGACGGCGTGCAGCCGAGCTGCCCGACGCCCAGCGCACCCTGCTCGCCGACGCCCTCGACGCCTCGGTCGGCCGCATGGAGCAGGCTCTGCAACCCACTGACGTGAGCGCCTACTACAGCGAAAACCTGCGCTTCCACTGGTTGATGGTAGAAGCCGCGGGCAACGCCGCGCTCACCGAGACCTATCGCAACATCGTCCAGAAGCTGCACCTGTCCCGCCTGACCAACCTGTCGCACGGCATGGGCATGGCGGCATCGGTGGCCGACCACCGCCAGATCGCGGCAGCGCTGCGCTCGGGCGACAGCCAGGCCACCGAACGGCTGCTGGCCAAACACGTGGAGCAGGCGCACCGCCGCCTGACCACACCCACCCCCTCGATCTAGGAGACTGAAGAAGTGAAGAGACGTGCCCTCCTGCAGGCCGCCCCCGCCATTGCGCTGGCCCCCTGGGCCGCCGCCCGCGCCCAGGGCTTCCCCGAAAAGCCGATCCGCTACATCGTCCCCGTCGCCGCCGGCGGCGGCAGCGACCTGATCGGCCGCACCCTCACCGAGCGGTGGGCCCGCGTCCTCGGCACCACCTTCATCGTGGACAACCAGAGCGGCGGCGGCGGCGTGGTCGCGGCCCAGCTCACCACCCGCGCGGCGCCGGATGGCTACACGCTGATGCAAGGCTACGTGGCGACCCACGGCACCAGCCCCGCCACCCGCAAGCTGCCGTACGACGCGGTGAGGGACTTCAGTCCCATCGGGATGATCGGCGCCACGCCCAACGTGCTGGTGGTCGATGCCAACCTGCCGGTGAAGAACTTCAAGGAGCTGGTGGCCTGGCTGAACGCCAACAAGGGCAAGGTGAGCTACGGTTCGGCCGGCGCCGGCTCGCTGACGCACCTGACGATGGAGCTGCTCAAGCAGCAGCTGAAAGTGCCGATGGTGCACATCCCCTACCGCGGCATCGCCCCCGCCATCACGGACGTGATCGGCGGCCAGACCCAGGCCATGTTCCCGGGACTCGCGGCGGCGCTGCAGCACATCCGCTCGGGCCGGCTGCGCCCGATCGCGCTGACCGGCAGGAAGCGCGCGTCCCAGATCCCGGACGTGCCGACGCTGGAAGAGCTCGGCCTGAAGAACTTCGACGCCATGCAGTGGTACGGCATCGTCGGCCCGGCCAACATGCCGAAAGAAGTGGTCGCCCGGTTGAACTCCACCCTGAACCAGGTGCTCGCCGCGCCCGACATGCGCGAGAAGTTCGCGACCGAGGCGGTGGAGCCGATGCCGATGACGCCGGATGCGTTCGGCAAGTACTACCTGCAAGACATCGCCCGCTGGACCGCCCTGGTCAAGGCGCAGAACCTTCACATCGACGTTTGAGAACATGGCACGCAACACCCAGGTCCCGGCCGACCATAACGCGCCCCCCATCACCCGCATCCTCGCCGAGTACGTTGCGAAGCATCCTTCGCGCGGCTGGAACGATGCGGTCGACCACGAAGCGCACCGCACCTTCCTAAACTGGCTGGGTTGCGCCGTCGGCGCGGCGAAGCACGAAGCCGCGGACGCGGCGCTCGCCGCAGTGAGCGAACTGCAGCCAGCGCCGCAAGCCACCGTGGCCGGCCGCAGCGAGCGCGTCGACATGGCGAGCGCGGCGCTGGTGAACGGCATCACCTCGCACACCTTCGACTTCGACGACACGCATCTCAAGACCATCATCCATCCGGCCGGTCCGGTGGCGTCCGCCCTGCTCGCGCTCGCCGAGCACAAGGGCATGGGCGGCCGTGATGTGGTGGACGCGCTGGTGCTGGGCATCGACGTCGCCTGCCGCCTGGGCAACCTGGTGTACCCCGAGCACTACGACCGCGGCTGGCACATCACCGGCACCACCGGCATGCTGGGCGCGGCCGCCGGCTGCGCGCGCCTGCTGAAGCTGGACGCGGACCAGACGCAGATGGCGCTGGGCATCGCCGCCTCGCAGCCGGTCGGCCTGCGCGAGCAGTTCGGCACCATGACCAAGCCCTTCCATCCGGGTGGCGCCGCGCGCGCCGGGCTGATGTCGGCGCTGCTGGCCGCCAAGGGCTTCACCGCCAGCCCGCGCGCGCTGGAAGCACCGCGCGGCTGGGCGCAGGTGGTCTCGACCAAGACCGCGTGGAACGAGGCCACCGACGAACTGGGCCAGCGCTTCGAGATCTCCTTCAACAGCTACAAGCCTTTCGCTTGCGGCATCGTGATCCATCCCAGCATCGATGCGGCGTCGCAGCTGCGCGCCCAAGGCGTGAAGCCGGAACAGGTCGAGCGCATCGAGCTGCGCGTGCACTCTCTGGTGCTGGAACTCACCGGCAAGAAGGAGCCGGCGGACGGCCTGCAGGGCAAGTTCAGCGTGTACCACGGCGTCGCTGCCGGCCTGATGTTCGGCCGCGCGGGCGAGGACGAGTACCACGACGACATCGTCACGCGCGCCGACATGGTGGCCCTGCGCCGCAAGGTGGTGGCGACGGTGGACGACAGCATCGACGAGGCCAGCGCCGACGTCACCGCGGTCCTCACCGACGGCCGCAAGGTCCACGTGTTCGTGGAGCACGCGATCGGTTCGCTGCAGAACCCGATGACGGACGCGATGCTCGAAGCCAAGTTCACGCAACTGTCCGAGCCGGTGATCGGCGCGGCGAAGACGAAGCAGCTGATCGAGGCTTGCTGGGGGCTGGGGAAGGCGAAGGATTTGCGGGCGCTGACGGCGCTGGCGCGGCCTTGAACAAGAGGGAGACGCGCCAACAAGGTGAACGCAGAGTGCGCAGAGGTTGCGCAGAGGACGCAGAGAAAAATCCAAATCCGTTCTTGGTTTTCTCTCTGCGTCCTCTGCGTACTTTTGCGTCCTCTGCGTTCACCGACCCGCGAGCGCCCGGGTCATCGCGTCAACCACGCAGTCGATCGATGAGCCCATTCAACTCCTCGAGCGACCCGAAAGCGATCGACACCTCGCCGAGCTCCTCGACCCGGCCATGCCGCTTCACGCGCTTCTTCACGCGCACTTCGACCGCGGCGGTCAGCAGGTCCGACAGTTCCTCCTCGATGCGGCGCAGGTCGCGTGACTTCTCCTTCTTCGGCTTCGGCGAAGTCAGGTTGAATTCCGCGCCGATCTTCTTGACCAGGCTCTCGGCCTCGCGCACCGACATCTTCTTCTGCGCGATCTGGTTGGCGGCGGTGATCTGCGTGGCCCGATCGAGCGCCAGCAACGCGCGCGCGTGGCCCATGTCGATGTCGCCTGCCATCAGCATCGTCTGCACCGGGTCGGCGAGGTTCAGCAGGCGCAACAGGTTCGACGCCGCGCTGCGCGAGCGGCCCACCGCCTGCGCGGCCTGTTCGTGCGTCAGGCCGAAGTCCTTGATCAGGCGCTGCAGGCCCTGCGCCTCCTCCAGCGGATTCAGGTCCTCGCGCTGGATGTTCTCGATCAGCGCCATCGCGGCGGCGGCTTCGTTCGGCACATCGCGAACCAGCACCGGCACGCTGTCCAGGCCGGCGAGCCTGGCGGCGCGGAAGCGGCGCTCGCCCGCGATGATCTCGAACTTGCCGGCGTTGTCGCCGTCGTGCAGCTTGCGCACCAGGATCGGCTGCATGATGCCCTGCGCCTTGATCGACTCGGCCAGCTCGTAGAGCGCGCCCTCGTCCATGCGCGTGCGCGGCTGGTACATGCCGGGCACCATGTCCACCAGCATCAGCGACATCGGCTGGCCCGCATCCGCGGTCGGCTTCTCGCCGGGGCCCTCGCCCTGCTCCGCGACCTTGGGTCCCAACAGCGCTTCGAGGCCGCGCCCCAGGCCCTTCGGTTTCTTGGTCACCATATCAGCCTCCGCCGAGCCGCCTCAAGGAGGCTGACGCCCCCTCGGGGGGCAGCGACGACACGTAGTTAGGAGCGTGGGGGCACATTTCTTCTAGTCTTTCATCAGGTCCTGCAACAGGACATGGCCTTCGGGCCAGCTGGCCAATCCGGAATCGGCGTTGATGTGGCCGCAGTCGCCGTAGTCCATGAACTGCGCGTTCCACGCGTACCCGAACAGGCGGGCCCGCTCGAATTCGCAATAAGGGTCGGTGCGGCTCGCCACCAGCACCGCCGGGAACGGCAGCGCCTGCAATTCGATCGGCGACCAGGAAGGGATCTGGTCGCGGATGTCCGGCCGCTCGACATCGCCCGGTGCGACCAGCAGCGCCGCCTTCACCCGATGCGTGTTCTGCGACTTCGCCGCCCACGCCGCCACGAGGACGCAGCCCAGGCTGTGCGCCACCAGCACCGCGGGCTCGTCGCAGGTGAGGACCACGTCCTCCAGCCGCGCCACCCAGTCACCCCGCAGCGGCGTCAGCCAGTCGTGCTGTTCCACGCGCCGGTAGCCATGGCGCTGTTCCCACAGCGACTGCCAGTGCTTCGGCCCGCTGTTCTCCCAGCCGGGCAGGATCAGGACGTTGCGCGGTTTCATGGGAATCGGCAGCTCACTTCATCGTTTCGATGCGGTCCACCATTTCCTTGGCGAACTCCACGAAAGCCTGGCTGCCGCGCGCCGAGGGATCGAATGCCACGCCGGGCAGGCCGTAGCTGGGGGCCTCGGCCAGCCGCACGTTGCGCGGGATCACGGTGTTGAACACCTTGTCGCCGAAGTGCGCCTTGAGCTGGTCGCTCACGTTCTGCTGCAGCGTGATGCGCGGGTCGAACATCACTCGCAGCAGGCCGATGATCTCCAGGTCCTTGTTCAGGTTGGCGTGCACCTGCTTGATGGTGTTCACCAAGTCCGACAGGCCTTCGAGCGCGAAGTACTCGCACTGCATCGGCACGATCACGCCGTGGGCGGCGCACAGGCCGTTGAGGGTGAGGAGGGACAGGGCGGGCGGGCAATCGATCAGGATGAAGTCGTACTCGCCTCCGACTTCCGCCAGCGCCTGCTTCAGGCGCTTCTCGCGGCGCTCCACCTCGACCAGTTCCACTTCCGCCCCGGCCAGGTCCCGGTTCGAGCCCAGGATGTCGTAGCTGCAATTCGCTTCTTGTAAGCGCTCACTTTTGACGCGAGCCTCGGCCACGCTGGCGGACTCCAGCAGCACGTCGTAGACGGTGTACTTCAGCTTGCGCTTGTCCACGCCAGAGCCCATGGTCGCGTTGCCCTGCGGATCCAGGTCCACCATCAGCACGCGCTGGCCCACCTTCGCCAGGCCGGCCGCCAGGTTCACCGTCGTCGTCGTCTTGCCAACCCCACCCTTCTGGTTGGCGACGCAAAAGATCTTGGCCATTCTTCTCGTTGTTCTTTACTTGGAGACGGCCAGCTTCACGCCGAAGCCGATGAGGAAGAGGCCCGCGACTTTTTCCAGCACGCGGCCGATCCGCGGGTTGGCGCGCATGCGCTCGGCGAGGAAGTGCGTGAGCAGCACCGCGCCCAGGCCATACAGGAAGGTGAGCACGGCCACGGTGGCGGCCATCACGCCGAAGGTCAGCATGCCGCGGTGCTGCGCCGGGTCGACGAACAGCGGGAAGAACGCCATGTAGAAGACGATCGCCTTGGGATTGAGCAGCGTGATGAAGAAGGCCTGCTTGAAGTAGTGGCGAGGCTCGATGTGCAGCACCGGGGCGTCGCCCGGCTTGGCGACCAGCATCCGGAATCCCAGCCAGGCCAGGTAGGCCGCACCCACCCACTGCACCGCATGGAAGGCGGCGGGGTAGGCGACCAGCAAGGTGGCCACGCCCGCCACCGCGGCCCACATCAACACCTGGTCGCCGGCGATCACGCCGAAGGTGGCGCCGATGCCGCCGGGGATGCCGCCCTTGCTGGTGGAGGTGATCAGGGCCAGGTTGCCGGGGCCCGGGATGGCCAGGAAAATCAGGATCGCGGCGACGAACGCGCCGTAGTCTGCAACGCCAAGCATGGGGGCCCTCCGGGTGAAGGCTGAGTTTAACTTCCGGTGCCCGACGAACCTGTGGCGCTTTGCGCACGCTGGCGCTTGCGCATCCAGACGAGGCAGCGCTCGGCGTCCAGTTCCGGCACGCTCAGCTGTTCCACGTGGAACACTTCAGCTGCCGGGGGCAGCGCGGCGATCTCATCGTCGGGCGCCTTTCCCTTCATGGCCATCCAGACGCCCTGCTCGGCCAACGCCCCACCCGACCAACTGACGAAGTCCGGCAGGGAGGCAAATGCCCGCGAGCTGATGACGTCATACGGCCCGGCCAGGTTTTCGACCCGGTCGTGCAGCCCGCGCAGGTTGGGCAGCTTCAGCTGGGCAGCCACTTGCTGGATGAAGGCTGCCTTCTTGCCGACCGTGTCGACGCACTCGACCTGGACCTCCGGGCAACAGATCGCCACCACAACCCCCGGCAGCCCCGCCCCGGAACCGACGTCGAGGAGCCGCACCGGCCGCGCGCCCGTCTGCCGGCGCAGCGGACCGACCACCGCCAGGCTGTCGAACAGGTGCTGCACCAGCATCTCCTCCGGGCGAACTGCGGTCAGGTTGTAGACCTTGTTCCATTTGGCGATGAGCTCGACGTAGGCCAGCAGTTGGCCCCGCTGGGCATCGTTGAGCTCCAGGCCCAGCGTTTCCGGACGGTGCTTGTTGAGCTTCTGCCGGACCTCGATGCTCAGCGCCGGCACCTGCAAATAGTCCAGCTCGGCCGGAAGCTTCAGGTTCTCGTAGTACGCGGCCCGCTCCACCTCGTCCTTCTGGCGCTCGATGTAGCCGGAATACTTGGCGGCGATCTCGATCTGCTCCACCACGGGTTCGTACAACTCGCCCAGTGTTTCACGTGAAACATCGGCGGATTTCCAGCGGCCACCCTCCAGGCTGACCAAGGCGTCGTACCCGACGTCCGGGCGCCGGAGCAAGTCGCCGAGGTTGTACTCGTGTTCCATGCTGGTCCCGAGCACCCGTTGCGCCTCTTCGGCCGAAACGATGCGCGGGTTCACCCAGGTGGACTTCAGCCGCTCTGTTTCACGTGAAACAGCGTCGCGCTTGCGGCAGAAGGCCGCCCAGCGCAGGTCATCGACCAAGCCCAGGCGCCGCCCCTCTTCCGTGAGGCGAAGGTCGGCGTTGTCCTCCCTTAGCTGCAGGCGGTACTCGGCCCGGCTAGTGAACATGCGGTACGGCTCGGTCACGCCCTTGCTGATGAGGTCGTCGACGAGCACGCCCAGGTAGGCCTGGTCACGGCCGGGCAGCCAGGCGGATTCGCCCTTCACCTGCAGCGCGGCATTGAGCCCGGCGAACAGCCCCTGGGCTGCGGCCTCCTCGTAGCCGGTGGTCCCGTTGATCTGCCCGGCAAAGAACAAGCCGGCGATGGCGCGGGTTTCGAAGCTGCTCTTCAGCCCGCGCGGGTCGAAGTAGTCGTATTCGATGGCATAGCCGGGCCGCAGGATGTGCGCGTGTTCGAGGCCGGGCAAGGTCCGCACCAGGCCGAGCTGGATGTCGAACGGCAGGCTGGTGGAGATGCCGTTGGGGTAGAACTCGTTGGTGGTCAGGCCTTCGGGCTCCAGGAACACCTGGTGGCTGGTCTTGTCCGCGAAGCGGTTGATCTTGTCTTCCACGCTCGGGCAGTAGCGCGGGCCGACGCCCTCGATCTTGCCCGTGAACATGGGGCTGCGGTCGAAGCCCGAGCGGATGATGTCGTGGGTGCGCTCGTTGGTATGCGTGATCCAGCAAGGCACCTGCGCCGGATGCATGGCGGCGGTGCCCATGAAGCTGAACACCGGCACCGGGTCTAGGTCGCCGGGCTGCTCCTCGCACTTCGAAAAGTCGATGGTCCGGCCGTCGATGCGCGGCGGCGTCCCGGTTTTCAGGCGGCCCTGCGGGAGCTTCAGTTCCTTCAAGCGCGCGGACAGCGACACCGCGGGCGGGTCCCCTGCCCGACCGGCCGCGTAGTTGTTGAGCCCGACGTGGATCTTGCCGTCCAGGAAAGTGCCGGCGGTCAGCACCACCGCGCGACCGCGGAACCGGATGCCGACCTGCGTGACGGCGCCGACCACCCGGTCGCCCTCGACCATCAGGTCGTCCACCCCTTGCTGGAACAGCGTCAGGTTCGGCTGGTTCTCCAGCCGGTGGCGAATGGCCGCCTTGTAGAGGATCCGGTCGGCCTGGGCGCGGGTCGCCCGCACGGCCGGCCCCTTGCTGGAGTTGAGGATGCGGAACTGGATCCCGGCTTCGTCGGTGGCGATGCCCATGGCGCCGCCGAGCGCGTCCACTTCCTTGACCAGGTGGCCCTTGCCGATGCCGCCGATCGACGGGTTGCAGGACATCTGGCCCAGCGTCTCGATGTTGTGGGTGAGCAGCAGCGTGCGGCAACCCATGCGCGCGGCGGCGAGGGCTGCTTCGGTGCCGGCGTGGCCGCCGCCAACGACGATGACGTCGAATTCTTCTGGATAAAGCATGGGGAGGGGCGCCGGTCCGGGCGCTGGTGGCCACGAGGGGCCGGTTCAGGGAAGGGGCGATTTTACGGGCGGGGCACCGATCGTGCTTCCCTGTGATGCAATGCGCCCATGAAAGTCCTCGTCTTCGCCGGCAGCACGCGCATCGCTTCCTACAACCGCAAGCTCGCCCGGGAGGTCGCCGGCATGGCGCGCCTGAAGGGCGCGGAGGTCACGCACCTGGAGCTCGGCGACTACGACGTGCCGATGTACAACGCCGACCTCGAGGCGAAGGGCACGCCGGCGGACGTGATGAAGCTCAAGCAGGTGTTCTACGAGCACCCGGCCTGGATCATCTGCACGCCCGAGTACAACGCCAGCTACCCTGCCCTGGTGAAGAACACGCTGGACTGGTTGTCCAGCCCGGTGAAGGGCGACCCGGTCTGGAGCGACGACTTCCGCTTCAGCCGCGGCAAGGTGGTGGGCGTGCTGAGCGCCTCGCCGGGCGCGCTCGGCGGCCTGCGCTCGCAAAGCCACCTGATCCCCCTGCTCCTCAACCTGCATTGCTGGGTGGCGCCGCAGACCTATGCGCTCGGCCGCGCCGGCAGCGCGTTCGACGACCAGGGCCACCTGCTGGAAGA
>JAKFEZ010000100.1:0-41098 GCA_036675435.1 Ramlibacter sp.
CTTGACCTTGACCCGCTTGCCGCTGTCGAGTTCGACCTGGGCGGACGACTCGGCTTCGGACAGCACGCGGCCAGCCTGGAATTTGCCAGCTTCTTCAAACAATACAAACATGGGATCGATTGTCCCATGCAGATGTTTCAAGGCCCGCCGGCCAGGCCCAGGAATTCGAAGACTTCGCCGATATGCCGGTCGAAGTCGGATAAGGCGTGGTCGCCGCCCTCCAGCAGCTTGATATGGGCGCCTTCATAGCGGCCCGTCATTTCGCGCCAGTCCAGCACCTCGTCGCCCTTGGCGATGATGGCCAGAAAGCGTTCCGGATGGGTCAGCGGCCCGCAGTCCAGCGCCCGCAGTTCGTCGACGAAACCCGGCTCGAAGAAGAAGCGCTCGGCCGGGTCGTGCCAGGCGGTCTGTTCGCCGATGTATTTGCCCAGGTCGCGGGCCGGATGCACGGCCGGATTGAGCAGCACCGCCCTGCAGCCCGTCGCCTGCGCCACGCAGGTGGCATAGAAGCCGCCCAGGGAGGAGCCGACCACGGCCATGGCCGAAGGCGGCCACTGCGCGATGGCCTGCATGACGCTGCCCATGGCCGCTCTGGGCGACGGCGGAAGCTGCGGGCCCCACCAGGTCACCGCAGGATGGCGCTCGCGCACGCGGGCAGCCACCATGCGGGCCTTGGCAGACTGCGGGGAGGAGCGGAAACCGTGCAGGTACAGCAGGTGAGTGACGGGCGGTCCGGGGGCGGCCATGCGCGATGTTCCCATATTCAGGGACGCTTGCCGGCCGGGGGCTCGGCCGAATGGGTGATGTGCGAGGGACGGGCTATGCCGTACGCTGCGATACGGTTAGAGTCGGCGAACTCGAAAAAGCGAAAAAAATCACGATGCGTGTGCTGGTGTGCGACGACCATGCCCTTTTCAGGGAGGGGCTGCGGCTGCTGCTGGAGGGCCTGGACCCGACGATGCAGGTGAGCCTCACCCCCAGCGCCGAAAAAGGCGTCGAACTCGCGCGCGACGGCGCGTTCGACCTCATCTTGATGGACTGGCACCTCGAAGGCGCCACGGCACACGAGGCACTGACGGCATTTCGCGACACCGCGCCTTTCACCTTGCTGGTGGTGCTGTCCGGCGAGAAGAGCCCGGGCCTGGTGCGCAGCACCATCGACCTGGGCGCCGCCGGCTTCATCTCCAAGGACTCCTCCCCGCAGGTGCTGATGGAGGCGCTGCGCACTATCGCGGGCGGCGGGATCTACCTGCCGGCTACCGTGCTGCACGAGACCTCGGCGCGGCCGGCTGCGTCGGCGCCGTTCGCCGGCTCGCCGATCGATGTTTCGCAAGCGTTCCCGGCACTCACTGGGCGGCAGGCCGATGTGCTGCGGGCGACGCTGCGGGGCTTGCCCAACAAGCTGATCGCCCGCGAGCTGGGCATCTCCGACGCCACCGTCAAGACCCATCTGAGCGCCATCTTCCGTGAACTCGACGTGCAGTCGCGCACCGAGGCCGTCTATGTAGCGGCAAAGCATGGCGTGCGCATCAGCTGAGCGCGGCAGCTCCGGCAAGGACGCTGCATGAGCGGCGACGGTCCCGGCGCGCCACAGAGGTTCGCCGACGAGGAGTTCCTGAAACTCGGCGCCCGCCAGAACACGCGGGTGTTGGCCGGCGTGATGGTGGCGACGGCGCTGCTTGCCTGGATCGTCGCCTACCGCGTATCCAATGTCGCGGCACTGGCCTGGTTCTTGGCGGTGGGCGCTTCGCAGTTGCTGAGGGTTCGTGTGGAGTCGCAGGCCGGCGACCCGCAGACCGCCGACCTGGCGACCCGGCTGCGCCGGCGCACCGGCATCGCGGCGCTGTGCGGCGGGGTGCAGGCCCTGGGCCTGGCCGCATTTGCCCGGCTCGACGTGACCGAGCAGTCGTTTTTTACACTGGTGCTACTCGGTCTGGCCACCGGCGCCGTGGCCAATTCGGCGGGCAATCTCAAGACCGTGATCGCCTACGGCGCGCCGATGTTGGCGCCGCTGGTGGCGCTTTGGGGCCTGCGACCGGGCGCTGTCGCGCCCGTCTGGCTGGGGCCCGCGATGGCGCTGTTGATCAGCCTGTACGCGGCCGTGCTGCTGGGCTTCGCGCAGAGCGCGTGGAAGACCTTTCAGGAGTCGTGCCTGATCAGCTTTCGCGGCGCCGAACTCAATGAGCGGCTGCAAGCGGCGCTGGCAGCGGCCGATAGCGCCAATCGCGCCAAGACAAGGTTCCTGGCTGCCGCCAGCCACGACCTGCGGCAGCCACTGCACACGGTGGTGTTGCTGAGTTCGGCGCTCAGCCTGCGCCCGCTCGACGAGCGCAGCCAGGAAATCGTCCAGCTGCTCAATGAGGTCACCGCTACCTTGTCCACGCAGCTGGACGACCTGCTGGACATTTCCAAGCTCGACGCCGGCGTGGTCGAAACCAGCTTGCGCACGGTGACAGTGCACCAGCTGCTGGCGCAGCATTTCGCCGAAGTGGAGGCGGTGATCCGCGACAAGGGCCTGCAGCCGCTGCTGCACATGGGCACGCAGGCCCATGTGGTGACCGACCCGCACCTGCTGTCCCGCATCTTGCGGAACCTGACCCACAACGCAGTGAAGTTCACCGCCGCCGGCTCTGTGACGCTGTCGGCCCACGAGGACCAAGGCGACGTGGTGATCACGGTGGCCGACACGGGCCGCGGCATCGCGCCCGAGCATCACGACGAGGTCTTCCTCGAGTTCTACCAGACGGCCAACCCCGAGCGTGATCGCTCCAAAGGCCTCGGCCTGGGCCTGTCGATCGTGCGCCGGCTGTGCGACCTGCTGGGCATCCAGGTCACGATGCAGTCGACGCCGGGGCAGGGCACCCGATTTGCCCTGCGCCTGCCGCGGGCCCAGCCGAGCGCCGCCGTCGGGTCGCCGCCGGAACGCCGCCCACCGGCGCAGGCGTATGACCTGCTGGTCTTCGTGGTGGACGACGAGGCGTCGGTTCGCACCGGGATGCGGATGCTGCTCGAGGAATGGGGCTGCGTGTGCGAAGAGGCGTCCGGCACACCGCAGCTGCGCGAGCTGGCGTCCGCTCGCCGGCCAGACCTGGTGCTGGCCGACTTCCGCCTGCGCGGCACCGACAGCGGCCTGAGCGCGATAGCCGCCGTGCGCGAACTGCACGGCCAGGTGCCGGCTTTGCTGGTCAGCGGCGACACGGCGCCCGACAGGCTGCAGGAAGCGCGCCGCGCCGGCATGCGCTTGCTGCACAAGCCGCTGGCCATCCAGTTGCTGCGCACCGAGCTGGAGGCGGCGCAGGCCCTGAAGAATGCTCGCAAAGATCGCAGGAGGAGCCATGCCGAACAAGGAAGCGCCGACGGTTGATTCCAGACCGCCGCCGAACCCGGCGAGCCGCTGGTTGTCGCAGGATTTCTCGCTGTTGTCGGCCCGGTGCCGCAGTCAGCCGCCGCCGCTTTGGGACCTGGTGATCGTCGGCAGCGGCTATGGCGGCGCCATGGCTGCCTGCGAGCTGGCGGGCGGCTTGAACGAGCGGGGCGAGCCGCTCAGGATCTGCGTGCTGGAGCGGGGCCGGGAATACCTGCCCGGCATGTTTCCGTCGCGCTGGTCCGAGCTGGGTGGGCACATGAGGTTCTCGACCGGCACACAGCCCCGTCCGCGCGGCACGAACGAAGGCCTGTTCGATTTCCGGCTCGGCCCTGACGCATCGGCGCTGCTGGCCAACGGCCTGGGCGGGGGGTCCCTGATCAACGCCGCGGTGATGGAAATTCCCCGGTTCGAGCAGTTTGCGAGCGGCTTGCCCGACGCCGTGGTGCGCGACCTGCACGCCCTTTACGAGGAGACCAAGGTGTTGCTGGGTGGCGCCGTGCGCGGCGCCGATGGGATTTCCGACAACACCATCGCGCGTCATGACACGGTTGCCGGCCGGCCGCTGAAAAAAAGGGTGGCGCTCGAACTGCTGGCCCGCCAGGCGGGCGGCGCATCCCGCGATGCCGCGCTCACCACCGAAATGAAGGGCGGGCTCAACGATCAGGGCATCCGCCTGGATCGTTGCTCGCTGTGTGGCGATTGCATGACGGGCTGCAACGTGGGCGCCAAGAAATCGCTGGATACCAACCTGCTGGTCCAGGCCCGTCGCGCGGGCGCCGAAATCTACACCGGGGTTTCGGTGATGCAGATCGAGCGCCTCGCCGCGCCGCAGCCGGACGAGGGCGGCCGCGTCTGGCAACTCGAGCTGGTTCATACCGACCCAGGCCTGCGGCAAAAGCGCGGCGAACCCGACCTGCTGCTGGCCAGGAAGGTCATCCTGGCCGCCGGAACCTTCGGCAGCACCGAGATTTTGCTGCGATCGCAGGGCAGGAACAAGCTGCGTCGCAAGCTCTCGCTCTCGCCGCGCCTGGGTGAGGGGTTCTCCTGCAACGGCGACAACCTCGCCGCCATCCACAAGATGCGCGGCGAGGCACGTCCGCACGCCGAGGAAACGCAGCCGCTGCAGCCTTCGAGCGAGCCCGGGCGCCACGTCGGCCCGACCATCACGGGCATCGTCGACATGCGGCCCGACCCGGGCCAGCCCGGCTTCCTGCTGCAGGAGTTCGCGGTGCCGGCTCCGCTCGCCCGCCTGTTCGGCGAACTGGTCACCACCGGCGACGCGCTCAACGCCCTGCCCGATGCGGACTGGAGCACGCATCGCCCCGGCCGGGGCGAGCGCGATCCGCTCGCCGTCGACCCGCAGGCCATGCACCACACGATGCTGGTGGGCTTCATCGGCCATGATCAGGCCGCCGGCAAGCTGAGTCTGCCGTCGGGCTATGTGGATTCGGCGCTGTCCACCGCGAAAGCCGCGGCTTATGAAGGCGGCCTGCGCCTGGAATGGGACTGCGCCTGGCAGGACGGGGCCGTCAACCGGGCCTTCGCGGCGTTCGAGAAGGCCGCGAAGGCTCTGGGCCGGATCGTGCCCAACCCGCTCTGGCGCCTGCTGCCGCCGGACCTCGCCTCGCTCGCCGGCCAGGCCGGTGGTGGCCTGCTCACGGTGCACCCGCTGGGCGGCTGCGCGATCGGCAGCGATTGGCGGCACGGCGTGGTCGATGGCCACGGGATGGTGTTCGACTGCGCACCTTCCGTCGATGCTGCCGACAGCGAGCGGCCCGGCGACCCATGGCAGGGTTCGCTGCTGGTGCTGGACGGCTCGATCCTGCCCGGCTCGCTGGGCGCCAATCCGGCTTTGACCATTGCTGCGCTCAGCCTGCGTGCGGCGCGGCACTGGCGCACTCAATGGGGCTGGCGCCGAAGCCCAGCGCCTGACAGGGTGCAGGTTCCCGATCGGCCGGCCTATCGCGAGCCGCTGGCCTGTACCGACAAGCGGATCGATGCCACGCGGCTGCAGATTGTCGAGCGCCTGAGCGGGCCGGTTCGCCTGGGGCAGGGCGAGGAATACCAGCTCGAGCTCACCCTGGCGTTCGAGCCGATGCCGATACACCTGCTGTCGGCCTCGATGGGACGCCGTCTCGGGCTGGATCATTCGCGCGACGGCCAGGAGCCGGTGAACCGCATCCGCCTCTTCAGCGCGGACACGTGGCGAAGCAGCCGTCTCGACATGAAGGGCGAGTTCGAGCGCACCCGGCACGTGCTGGCCGAGGCGCGGGTGGATGGCACGCTCTACCTGTTGGACCGCGAAGGCGCCGGCTGGCCGAGGCGCATGCTGCGCGGCGGCCTGGCCTACCTGGCCAACCGTGGACTGCGCGACCTGTGGCAGTCCCGGTCGGTAGCCGCTTCGGGTGCGCGGGCTGAGCCCGAGGGATTGGGCACGACCCTGTGGAAAGGCCTCAAGCTGGCCACCCGCGCCGGCGAAGTGCGGCGCTTCGACTACGTGCTGGACGTGACCGAGATCCTCAGCCAGCGCGAAGGACTGTCGCTGCTGCGAGCGGGCGACCGGGTGCAGGGCCACAAGCGACTCACCTACGGGCGGCGAAGCAACCCGTGGAACCAGTTGCTGTACCTGGAGCTGACGTGCTTTCCCGGCCTAAGCCTGGGCTGGGGTGGGCGGCCGCCGCTCTTGAAGCTGGACGCCGGCTTTCTGGCAAAGAAGGGGGTGGCGCTGGCGCGGGTGGCGTCGCAGCAGGACCAGCCCACGGCGCTGGCGGAGCTGGCGTCATTCGGCCTGTACTGGGTTCGACTGATGCTGTATGTGCACCTCTGGAGCTTTCGAGCGCCCGACCCCGCGCCGTTGCGCCTGCCGCAGCGGTTGCCCGGCGTGATGCCGGGCCTGCCGCCCCCGGAGATCGAGGAGATCGACCTGGTTGCCCGCGGCGAGCCGGTCCGGGTGCGCCTGACGCGCTATCCGCACCGCCAAGCCGACAGCCACGCCCGCCCTCTGGTGATGATCCATGGCTATAGCGCCAGCGGCACGACCTTCGCGCATCCCGCGCTGGATGTGAGCATGGCGCAGTATTTCTGGAACCTCCAGCGCGACGTCTGGATTGTCGACCTGCGCACCAGCGCCGGCATGCCGACGGCCAAGCTGTACTGGAGTTTCGAGGAGGTCGCCTGCAACGACATCCCGCGGGCCATCGAGCGCATCGTGGCGCAGGTGGCGGGCGAAAGGCAAGTCGACGAAAGCACGGTGCAAGTCGATGTGTTCGCGCACTGCGTCGGCGCCGTGATGCTCAGCATGGCGCTGCTGGCGCAAGACGGGGAGCGAGCCCGGCGCAGCGGCGCCGGCGATGCGTCGCTGGAGCGCCTGCCCTCGCGCGTGCACCGGATCGTCCTTTCGCAAAAGGGCATGGCCCTGGCGTACAGCGACGCCAACGTGCTGCGCGCCTATGTGCTGCGCTTCCTGCGCCCGTTGCTGCTGGCCGATGGCTACAGTTTTCGCCCGCCACCGCACAATCCGAGCGCCGCGGACCGGCTGCTCGACCGATTCCTGTCGGCGCTGCCTTATCCCGCTCACGAGTTCGATCGCGAAAATCCGTTGCGGCCCTGGGCGCGAACCGCCTGGTCGGCCACGCGCCACCGCATGGACGCTCTATACGAGCGGACCTTCAACATCGCCAACATGAGCGAGGCGGTGCTGGATAGCATCGACGATTTTTTCGGCCCGCTGAATGTGGAGACGGTCTCTCAGACCATTCATTTCGCCCGCCATCAGGCCATCACCGATGCGTCGGGGCGCAACGTGTTCGTCAACTCCCAGGCGCTGCTGCGTTGGCCGAGCAACGGGACCCTGAGCGTCCATGGCGGCGACAACGGCATGGTGGACAGCTACACCCTGAACCTGATGGCCGGCACGATGGCGCTGGCCGGCGTGCCCTTCGAGACGCATCTGCTGGCGCAAGATGTCGGCCACCAGGACAGCCTGATCGGGCGGCAGGCGGTCGACACGTTCCGCCGGGTGCAGGCGTTCCTGTCGGCGCCGCAGGCGCCTGCTGCCCAGACAGCGGGCAGTGGGCCCGAGCTGGGCTTGCCCTGGCTGGGCCCGCGCCTGCACGTGACCCCCACCGACGGCGTCGAAGTCCGGCCCGACGGCGAAGTGTGCAACCAGAGCCCGGGCGAGGTCCGGCTGCTGATCGCGGCCGACCCCGGCCGGGGCGAAGCCCAGGCCGTGATCGTGCCGGTGAAAACGACGCCGTCAGGCTACGTCGCCTGTGGCAAAGAGCACTACGACACCTGGACGGTCCGGCCCTATGACGGGTGGCTGTCGATGCGGCTTCCTTACAGCGAAGACGACAGCGATGGCTTCCTGGTCCTGACCCGGGCCTGTTATCCCGGCAGTTCGCACTGGGGCGAAAAGTCGCTCCCCCCGCCCAGCCCCCGGATGCCGCGATCGCAGGTGCAGGCCCAGCTCGATGTCCGCGGCCATTTGCTGACAGAGGCGTTCATTTCGTCCGAAGCCATCCGCAAATCGCGCCCCGCAACCGCCGCGGGGCGCGGCCCGGTCTCTCTGGTGCTCGCCAGCTGCCAGTACCCGGCCGGCATTCTGGACGCCGGCCCGGCCGGGGCCAGTTTGGCGCGCCTGAACGCGAGGGCTGAACTGGACGAGGCAGCGCCCACCTGCGCGGTGCTGATGATGGGCGACCAGATCTACGCCGACGCCACGGCGGGCCTGCTGGACCCCTCACGGACGGACGACCGGTATGGCCGCAGCCACGCCGACTGGCTGCAGGCGCCGCCGCTGCGAGAGATCATGCGGAGGGTGCCGGTTCACATGATGCTGGACGACCACGAACTGGCAGACAACTGGGAGCACGGGCACCGCCTGGGCGATACCGACGCCGACGCGGCGGCCGGCAAATCGTCCAAAGGCCAGGCCATCGACAGCTACTGGCGTTACCAGCGCGCGGCCAGGCCGATCGCCACGGCGACCCACCTCTGGTTCCGCGTCGAAGTCGGCGGCCTGGACATTTTTGTAGCCGACACCCGCACCGAGCGCAAGCCGCGGCCGGCGCAGGCCGACGGCCTGGGCCACATCATGAGCAGCGCGCAGGACGAGGCGCTGGGCCTGTGGCTCGCGGATCAGAAGCGGCTGGACGCAGGCGGCCCGCCGCGGCCGAAGTTCCTGGCCACCGCCTCCTGGCTGGCGCCGCGGCGTGCCGGGACGCCGGGCGAAGCCGATACCCCGCTGCGCGCAGACGGCTGGGAGGGGTATCCCGAGAGCATGGCGGAACTGCTGGGACGCATCGCCAGCCAGGACATCCGCGGGGTCGTGGTGCTGACGGGCGATGCCCACCTGGGTTGTTACACGGAGCTCCTGATCCGGCCGGTCGGTTCGGCCGGCGGCGTCAAGGTGATCTCCATCGCCGCCCCCGCCATGTACGCGCCGTTTGCTTTTGCCAACGCGCGCGCGCAGGATTACCGTTTGCAGGACCGGATCGAGTTCACGTTCCAGGAGGTGGACTACGAGTGCGTCGTCGATGCCCAGTGCACCCCGCCGGGAGACGGATTCGTGGTGCTGGAGACGAGCCAGGTCGCCGGGGCTGGCTGGCAGGTCGCCGCAAAAATATGCCAGGGCGACCTCACGCAGGAGCGGATCTGGCTGCTGGAATGAGCGCGGCGCGGGGATAATCCGCGCATGTCAGCTGTCTTCGACAAACCTTCCTATCTGAGCCGCCTGGCGCCGTCGCTGCGGGGCTTCGACGGGCCGCTGGCCTTCGCCGTGTTCCTGCTGGCCTGTGCCGGCCTGCTCACCATGTATTCGTCGGGGTTCGACCATGGCAGCCGCTTCCAGGATCATGGCCGCAACATGCTGCTGGCCGGGGCCATCATGTTCGTGGTGGCGCAGGTGCCGCCGCAGCGCCTCATGAGCTTTGCCGTGCCCGTTTACGTGATCGGCGTGGCGTTGCTGGTGGCCGTGGCCATTTTCGGCATCACCAAGAAAGGGGCGCGGCGCTGGATCAACCTGGGCATCGTCATTCAACCCAGTGAAATTCTCAAGATCGCGATGCCGCTGATGCTGGCCTGGTGGTTCCAGAAGCGCGAAGGCCAGCTGCGGCCCGCCGATTTCGTGTTCGCCGGACTGCTGCTGGTGGTGCCGGTGGGCCTGATCATGAAGCAGCCCGACCTGGGTACCTCGATCCTGGTGATGGTGGCCGGCTTGTCGGTGATGTTCTTTGCCGGCCTGTCCTGGAAACTGATTTTGCCGCCGGTGGCGCTGGGCGTGGTGGGCGCGGTGCTGCTGATCGCATTCGAGCCGCAGCTGTGCGCGCAGGGCGTGCGCTGGCCGGTGCTGCACGACTACCAGCAGCAGCGCATCTGCACGCTGCTGGACCCCGGCAAGGACCCGCTGGGCAAGGGCTTTCACATCATCCAGGGCATGATCGCCATCGGGTCCGGTGGCCTGTTCGGCAAGGGCTTCATGCAAGGCACGCAGACCCACCTCGAATTCATCCCGGAGCGCACCACCGACTTCATCTTCGCGGCCTATTCCGAAGAATTCGGCCTGCTGGGCAACCTGTGCCTCATCGCCGCCTTCCTGTTTCTCATCCTGCGCGGGCTGGCGATCGCGCTGGAAGCTTCGAGCGTCTTCTCGCGGCTCCTGGCCGGCGCCATCACGATGATTTTCTTCACCTACGCCTTCGTCAACATGGGCATGGTGAGCGGCATCCTGCCGGTGGTGGGCGTGCCCTTGCCCTTCATCAGCTATGGCGGCACCGCCATGGTGACGCTGGGCATGGGGCTGGGTATCCTGATGTCGATTTCCCGGACCAAGCGTCTGGTGCAGTCCTAGCTCCATGGGCAAGCCGGTCGCCATCGTCGGCGTGGGCAACATGGGTGGGGCGATAGCCGCCAACCTGCTGGCCCGGGGCTGGAAAGTGCAGGCCTGCGACGTCGACCCGGCCAAAGCCGCAGCGGCGCGCGAACTGGGCGCCAGCGCCCAGCCCGACCCGGCGAGTGCCGCCAGGGACTGCGCGGCGCTGATCGTCTGCGTGGTGGATGCAACGCAGACCGAGCAGGTGTTGTTCGGCCCCGGCGGCGCCGCCGATGCCATGCAACCGGGCCAGGCCGTCCTGCTGTGCCCGACCATCTCGCCCGGCGACGTGCGGGAATTTGCGCGGCGGCTGGCAGAAAAACGGCTGGATACCCTCGATGCGCCGATGTCGGGCGGCCCGGCCCGAGCCCGGGATGGCAGCATGAGCCTGATGGTGGCTTGTCCCGGTACCGTGTTCGAGCGCCACCTCGGATTGCTGGAATCATTGAGCACCCAGGTGTTCCACATCAGCGAACGGCCGGGCGACGGCGCCGCGACCAAGCTCGTGAACAACCTGCTGGCGGGCATCAACCTCGCGGGGGCTGCCGAGGCGATGGCCCTGGCGCAACGCCTGGGGTTGTCACTGGACCGGACTCTGGCCGTGATCGAGCAATCCAGCGGGCAGAGCTGGATCGGCTCGGACCGGATGCGCCGGGCGATCGAGGGCGACTATGCGCCGCGGGCCCATGTGACGCTGCTGCAAAAGGACACCCGGCTGGCCGTGGAAGCCGGGCGCCTGGCCGGCTTCGAGGGGCCGCTGGGTCCCGTCGCCCGCGACGTGTTCGCCCGGGCGGCCGAGGCGGGCCTGGGGCAACTGGACGACGCGGCGCTGTTCCGGCTGCTGTCACTGCCGCAGGACTAGGGCCACGCGCGGCCCCGGTCAGTAAACTCGGGCCCACGGCGGCTTCCATCACCGATCGACCCGAACACCACACATGACCACCATCCTGATCGTCGAGGACGATGACGCGATCCGCAACAACGTCATTCGGCTGCTCAAGCTGGAAGGCTATGACATCGTCTCGGCCGTCAACGGGAAGCTGGGCCTGGAGCGAGCCTTGCAAGTGCGCCCGGATGTAGTGATCTCGGATGTCAGCATGCCCGAGATGAACGGCTTCGAGCTGCTGGAGGCGATCCGTGCCGAGCGTGAACTGGCGGGCACGGCGATGATGCTGCTCACCGCGCTGGACGACCGGGCCAGCATGCGCCGCGGCATGACCGCCGGCGCCGACGATTACCTGGCCAAGCCGTTCACCCGCGTCGAACTGCTGGATGCGCTGCAGGGCTTGTTGAAGAAAAAGGGGCGCATCGACGAGAGCATCGAGTCGGCGGTGAAAGCCCGCGAGGAGCACCTGCGGCGCGCGTTCACCGAAAGCCTGGGCGGCAGTGCGCTTGCCGACAAGTTCGGGCTGGAAGCGCCCCAGGGCGCCATCGCCGACACCGTGGTCGACGCCACGGTGCTGTTTTCCGACATCCGCAACTTCACCTCGCTGGCCGAGAAGCTCAGCTCCAGCGAAGTGGCCGAACTGCTGACGGAATACTTCGAACGCACCTGCGAGCCGGTGCTCAAGAACGGGGGACGCCATCTCAAGTTCATCGGCGATGGCTTGATGAGCGTGTTTGCCGACAACCTGAGCGGCGGCTCGCCCTTGCCGGCCGCCCGAAGGGCGGTGTCCGCGGCGCTGGGCATGACGCTGGCCACGCACGAGTTCCGCTCATGGCTGGACAAGCGCTTCGCGCACCGGGGCCTGCCGCCCTTCGCCATCGGCGTCGGGCTGCACGCCGGCGAGGTGACGATCTGCCGGCTGGGCACCCTCCATAACAAGGAGACCACGCCGATCGGCGACACGGTGAACGTGGCCGCGCGGCTGGAGGCGGCAAGCAAGGAACTGGGCTGGACGGTGGTCGCCAGCAACGCTGTGCTGGCCGGCGCCGGCGAGGGCGTGCAGACCGGTGGCATGACTTCGCTCGGGGTGCGCGGCAAGAATGCTTTCGTTGACGTGGCCGAGATCATCGGGCTGGTCACCAACATCGAGGACATGCGCCACGGCATGGCAACGCTGACCGAGCGGGCGGCCGAGGTGCGGACCGCCGTGCAGATCAACTCCGAAATCACCGCGCGGGCCGTGAAGGGGGCGCTGCAATCCAAGCTCTCGGCCTTCAAGGACCACCCGCTCGCCGCCGGGGCCGAGCCGCTGCGGTTGAAAGGCTACCGCCTGACCCGCAAGATCGGCTCGGGCGGCATGACCGAGGTGTACCTGGCGCTGCGCGAAGCCGACGGGCTACCGGTGGTGCTCAAGATCCTCGACGCCAGCGGCAAGGCCGCCAGCGAGCACCTGTCGCGCTTCATCCAGGAATACACGCTGTTGTCGCGGATCGAGCATCCTCATGTAATCCGCATCTACGACCAGGGCTTCACCGATGATCACGCCTACATCGCCATGGAGTACTTCGAGCGTGGCGACCTGCGGGCCGAGCTCACCACCGGCCTGGCGCAGGAGCGCGTGCTGGCGATCATCGCGCAGACGGCGCAGGCCCTGCAGGCCATCCACGAGCGCGGCATCATCCACCGCGACCTGAAGCCGGAAAACATCATGCGCCGGCCCGATGGCAGCGTGGCCCTGGCCGACTTCGGCATCGCCAAGTCGATGCTGCAGGCCGAGAATTTCGCGTTCACCCAGACCCGCCATGGCGATGTGGTGGGCACGCCGTATTACCTGAGCCCGGAGCAGGCTTCGGGCCACAAGATCACGCCGCAGTCGGATCTATACAGCCTCGGGGTGATGATGTTCGAGATGCTTGCCGGCGAACGGCCGTTTCGCGCCGAGTCACTGGACGTGCTGCTGGCGCGCCATGTGTCGGCGCCCACGCCGGCGCTGCCGCCGGCGCACGCCGGCCTGCAAGCGGTGGTCGAGAAGCTGATGGCCAAGCGGCCCGAGGACCGCTATGCCTCGGCCCGGGCGCTGCTGGACGCCTTGGCCCAGCCCACCGGCGGAATGTAGTTCCAGCCGCCGTGGCGCGCCGACTACCCGCCACGGCAGTGTTACACGCTGCCCGGTTGCGCCCTAGAATGGGCCGATGATCTCCCGTGAACCCACTCTCGAGCGACTGGCTGTCGCGCAACGCCTGCTGCTCGAGCCGTTCGGCCTGAACGAAACCCATCTGTTGCGCGCCCTGGCGGAAATCACCGCGCGCAAGGTCGACGACGCCGACCTGTATTTCCAGTACACCCGCAGCGAAGGCTGGAGCCTGGAAGAGGGCATCGTCAAGACCGGCAGCTTCAGCATCGACCAGGGCGTCGGGGTGCGCGCCGTGAGCGGCGAGAAAACCGCTTTCGCGTACTCGGACGACATTTCCGAGGCCTCGCTGCTGGATGCGGCGCGCACCGTGCGCACCATCTCCGCCGCCACCGGCACCGGCAAGGTGAAGGTCGGCGCCAAGAAGATCGCCGGCGGCCGCTCCCTGTATCAGGGCCTCGACCCCATCGCCACGCTCGACAGCACCGCCAAGGTGCAGTTGCTGGAGCGCGCCGAGAAGCTGGCACGCTCGAAGGACCCGCGCGTCGCCCAGGTGATGGCCGGATTGGCCAGCGAGTACGACGTGGTGATGGTCGCGCGCGCCGACGGCACGCTGGCGGCGGACGTGCGGCCGCTGGTGCGGATGTCGATCACCGTCATCGCCGAACAGAACGGGCGGCGCGAAATGGGCTCCGGCGGCGGCGGTGGCCGCTTCGGCCTGGGCTATTTCGACGACGCGCAGGTCGAGACCTACGTGAACGACGCCGTCAACGCGGCGCTCACCAACCTGGAGTCGCGGCCGGCGCCTGCCGGTGAAATGACCGTGGTGCTGGGCCCGGGCTGGCCCGGCATCCTGCTGCACGAGGCCATCGGCCACGGCCTCGAAGGCGATTTCAACCGCAAGGGCTCGAGCGCGTTCTCCGGCCGCATCGGCAAGCGCGTGGCCGCGAAGGGCGTCACGGTGCTGGACGACGGAACGATTGCCGATCGCCGCGGCTCGCTCAATGTCGACGACGAGGGCAATGCCAGCCAGCGCAACGTGCTGATCGAAGACGGCATCCTGCGCGGCTACATCCAGGACTCGCTCAATGCCCGCCTGATGGGTGTGGCGCCCACCGGCAACGGACGGCGCGAAAGCTATGCCCACATCCCGATGCCCCGCATGACCAACACCTACATGCTCGGCGGCGACAAGGATCCCGGCGAAATCCTGGCCAGCATCAAGAAGGGGCTCTACGCCACCAACTTCGGCGGCGGACAGGTGGACATCACCTCGGGCAAGTTCGTGTTTTCGGCGAGCGAAGCGTTCTGGGTGGAAAACGGCAAGATCCTGTATCCGGTCAAGGGCGCGACCATCGTGGGTAACGGCCCGGACGCCTTGACGCGGGTGACGATGATCGGCGACGACATGCAACTCGACAGCGGCGTGGGCACATGCGGCAAGGAAGGCCAGAGCGTGCCCGTCGGCGTGGGCCAGCCCACTTTGCGCATCGACGGTCTGACAGTGGGTGGCACTGCTTGAGGGTGTGTGGCCCCCACGCTTACTGCGTTCGCCGCCCCCAAAAGGGGGCTGAGCCGTTAGCGTCGCGATGACGACCCACTCGCGCCTGCGCATCGATCCATCGACCAACCTGCCGAGCATCAACTCGTTCGGCGAGCTCAGCAACTTCCTGCGCGACTCCGTCGCCGACGAGGACAGCCGGTTGCTGTCCGACAGCATGAGCCAGTTGTCGGTGCACATCGAGGCCATCATCGCCAGCCTGCGTCTGAGCCGTCAGAGGGTCGTGGTGGCGCCATTGCTGGTGGACTTGTTGACGGTGCTGCGGGCCCACCGCACGCTCGTGGTGAACCTGGGACTGTCCTGGCGCGGCCTGTACGAGTACGCCGCCTACCTGCAGGCGCTCAACAACTTCCGGGTGCTGATCGGACAGTGGCTGCTCGATGGCGGCCCGCGCAGCGCCGACCTGTTGCTGGGCGCCGAGGATTTCGAACTGGTGGCCTGGCGCACCCTGGGCGAGGGCATGCTGATGATCGACATGTACGAGCAGTGGAGCGCCAGCGGGCACGAAGACCAGTCCGCACTTGGCGCGCTGGAGGAGCCGCAGGTGGAGCGCGCAATCCAGTGGTGGAAGAAGCTGCGCTTGTAACCGGCCGGCCCGGCTCACGGGTCAGCGCTTTCGAGTGTGTTACATTGAACCCATGCATGCGATCCGCGCCTACTTTTTTGGCTACTTTTGGTTCTCCAGCGCCCCCGGCGGTAGAGAGATCTGAGCGTACCCAGAAATAGCGCGACAGAACTCCCCAAAAACCGCCGGACCTCCGGCGGTTTTTTTTTGTCCCGAATCTTTTATCCGACCCGAGAGGAGCACCACGAATGAACGCCAAGACCACCGCGGCCACCGATGCCTGGTATGCGCAGCCCGTCGACAAGACCAGCCAGACCGACGACGAACGCATCAAGGACATCACCGTGCTCCCGCCTCCCGAACACCTGATCCGGTTTTTCCCGATACGCGGCACTGCCGTGGAAGGCCTCATCACCGACACCCGCAAGACCATCCACAACATCATGGCCGGCGAGGACGATCGCCTGCTGGTGGTGATCGGCCCCTGCTCGATTCACGACCCGGGCGCCGCGCTGGACTATGCGCGGCGCCTGAAAGAGGCGCGGGGCCGCTACAGCGGAACGCTCGAGATCGTGATGCGCGTCTACTTCGAGAAGCCCCGCACCACGGTCGGCTGGAAGGGCCTGATCAATGACCCCTACCTGGATGAGAGCTACAGGATCGACGAGGGCCTGCGCATCGCGCGTCAATTGCTGATCGAGATCAATCGCCTGGGCCTGCCGGCCGGCAGCGAGTTTCTCGACGTGATCTCGCCCCAGTACCTGGGGGACCTGATCTCCTGGGGCGCGATCGGCGCGCGCACCACGGAGAGCCAGGTTCACCGCGAGTTGGCCTCCGGCCTGTCGGCCCCGATCGGTTTCAAGAACGGGACCGACGGCAACATCCGGATCGCCACCGACGCCATTCAGGCCGCGGCCCGCGGGCACCACTTCCTGTCGGTGCACAAGAACGGGCAGGTCGCCATCGTGCAGACCAATGGCAACAAGGATTGCCACGTCATCCTGCGCGGCGGCAAGGCGCCCAACTACGACGCGGCCAGCGTGGCGGCGGCGTGCCGGGAACTGGAAGTGGCCAGGCTGCCCGCCACGCTGATGGTGGATTGCAGCCATGCCAACAGCAGCAAGCTGTTCGAAAGGCAGATCGATGTCGCACGCGACATCGCCGACCAGGTGGCCGGCGGCTCGCGCCGGGTCTTTGGCTTGATGGTGGAGAGCCACCTCAATTCCGGCGCCCAGAAATTCACGCCCGGCAAGGACGACGCCGCCGCGCTCGAGTACGGCAAAAGCATCACTGACGCCTGCCTGGGCTGGGGGGATTCCCTGCAGGTGCTGGAACTGCTCTCCGAGTCTGTGAAAGCGAGGCGGGCGCATTGAAGTCTGGTTTACAAAAAGTAACTTAGCGCCTATATTTGTTGCTGGTGTGGCCCCTGAGGGGCTTGCAGTGGAGGAGCACCGGCAACATGACCATCGAACTACCCGCCTTCCGCCTGGGCTTGGCCGGCTACTCGCTTGCCCAGCAGGAGGAGCTGAGCGCCGCGGTGCAGTGCGCGGCCACGGGGGCGACGGTGTGGGAGATCGGTGATGTCGCCAACGCGGATGCGCTCTGGATCAACGGCGCTCGCGTCCAGTCGCTGGGCGACGGACGGGTGCGCGTCGCGCCAGCCAATCCCTGGGGACGCTCGCTGCAGCTGCACCTGCCGGACCTCGGGCGCCCGGTGGCGTTTTCCGAGCCACTTGGCTGTCCGGACGTGCAGCCTCTTTTCAGCTTTGATGCGGCTTCGCAGCCCAGCGTGAATGCCGTGATCGAGAAATTCGACGCCTGGGTGGCGCCCGTGGCGGCGCAGTTCTGCCTGGCTTCGAACATCGTCGAACACCAGACGGCACTCGGCGCCGGCATCTTCGAAGTGAGCGATGAGGGGAGGCTGCTGGCGCTGGTGAACATGCACGGAGACATCGGATTCCTGCCGACCGCAGGGCCGTCCGATTTCGAAGATGCGGTGTGGCGCCGGCGGACCGCCGCGGGGGAGATCCCGGAGCATTTCGGCCGCACCAGCCTGGAGCAGCTGATGTGGCAGTACGCCGCACGCACCCAGCGCGACCTGCTTCCCAGGCACTATCGGACCGACCCGCTGTACTTCCGCCGCCCGCCGCGCTTGCCGCAGCGAATGCTGGCCGACTCGCACCTGCTGCTCATGCGGGAGCTCGTGATCGAACCCGCCAGCTTCGACACCCTGTTGCAACGCTGCGGCATGGACGAAGTGGAGCTGGCGCACGAGCTTGCGACACTTTATTTTGTCGGCAGCATCACCTCCAATCCCAAGCGCGCGGCGCGCCGCCCGTTGCGACACGACGGCCCCGAGCCTGTGCCCGGGCCGCAGAGCTGCGTGCCTTCCGGGCTGGACTGCGTGGTCCCAGGCGAGCCGCTTGTCCGGTATCGAGCGTTCGAGCACGACCAGCTCACCGCGCCGGCCCCGCTCGGTCTTTGGTAAAGGCATCCCCCGAATAGGGGATGACAAAGCCAGACCAATAGCTACAAGATGTACGGGTCGGCACGCTGCGTTGGCGCGTGCGGCGGGAGAAATAATAAAAAGGAGTACGGTGAAGGCGGAAAACCATGCCGGCGATGTCGCGATCGAGCAACCCATCCTATGGCTCGGCATGGCCGGCTTCGCTCCCGCGCAGCGTGCCCTGCTCGAAGCGTCGCTCCACCGACCCGCAGGACTGCCGCGCTGGCGAGTGTGTTCCTTCTCCGATGCCGACGCGTGGTGGGTCAACGGTTCTTCGATCCGGGTGCTGCCCGGTGGCAACCTCAAGGTCATCGCCGGGTTGCCCAGCGAGCGCGCTCTCAACCTCGACCTGAGCGAGGTCGATCGGCCCGTCGCTTTTGCGCTGCCCTTGCCCGGCGCCGACTTCGAACCCCGCTGCGCCTTCGACCCCGCTTCAGCCCCCGCCATAGAGGGCGCGCTGCTGCAATTCGACAATTGGCTGCGGCTTTTGCGCGCCCAGTTCGTCATGGGCAAGCAGATCATCGAGCGAGGCGCGCAATTGCGGCACGGCGTCTATCACGTGAGCCATGCCGGGTCGCTGCTGGCGGTGCTGGATTTTCACGAAGGCAAGACCGCGCTGTCGCCGACGGCGCACCCCGTCAATCTGTGGCAAGCCCAATGGCACAAGCGCCCGGTCAGCGCGCGTGACATGCCCCAGGCGTTCGCGCGCTTCACCCCGGCCCAGCTCGCATGGGCGTATCTGCGGCGCACCGACCGCGACATGCTGCCGCCGCGCTATCGCGACGTGACCATCTACTATCGTGGTGCGCCCCGGGTGCCGGTGGGCTGGTTGCGAGATTCCCAGTTGGTGCTGTTGCGCGAATTGTCTTCCGAGCCGGGCAGCGCTCACGCCTTGGCGCTGCGAACGGGCTCGCCCCCGGCCGTGCTGGAGCATGATCTGGCCTGCCTGTACTACGCCGGCGCGATCACCACCACCCGTTCCAAGGCCGACGCATCGCCCGCACTCAGGCACGACAGCCAGCCGCCGTCGCGCGGGCCGGGCCTGAGCTCACTGCTCGGCGACGGCGCCGCATCGCCGGGCGACCGCACCGCGCCGGCGTCGCTGGAACACGGGCACCTGCCTCGGCCAGGCGGCACAGCCGAGAACTAACGGTCGGTCGCCCCTGCGGCCAGCGCCCGCAGCAGTTTCTCGTGCACGCCGCCGAAACCGCCGTTGCTCATGCACAGGATGTGGTCGCCGGGCCTGGCCGCCTGTGCGACTTCGCGCACCAGTACATCGATGCTGGTGGCTACCCGGGCCTTGGCGCCCATCGGGGCGAGCGCGGCGGCGGCATCCCAGTCGAGCCCGCCGCCGTGGCACCAGGACAGGTCGGCCTGCTCCAGGCTCCAGGGCAGCTGTGCCTTCATGGCTCCGAGCTTCATGGTGTTGCTGCGCGGCTCGAACACGGCGAGTATTCGCGGCGAGCCGATCTTGCGCCGCAACCCGTCGACCGTGGTCCGGATTGCCGTCGGATGATGGGCAAAATCGTCGTAGACGGTCACGCCGTTGACGCTGCCGCGCACCTCCATGCGGCGCTTGACGTTCAAGAAACTGCCTAGCGCGCGCACCGCCATTGCAGGGGCGACGCCGGCATGCTGGGCGGCAGCGATCGCGGCCAGAGCGTTGAGCTGGTTGTGCACGCCGCTGAGTTCCCATTCCAGGCGACCCGCCCGCTGGCCGCGCTCGATTACATCGAAGCTGCCCGGCTCGCCCTGAGCCGTGAAGTCGTCCACCGCCGCGCCGAAGCTTCTCACCTCGCTCCAGCAACCCATCTGCAGCACCCGCGTGATGCTCTCCTCGAGTCCGTTGGCGATCACCCGGCCGCTCGCCGGCACGGTGCGCACCAGGTGATGGAACTGCCGTTCGATCGCGCCCAGGTCGTCGAAAATGTCGGCATGGTCGAATTCGAGATTGTTGAGGATGGCCGTGCGCGGCCGGTAGTGAACGAACTTGCTGCGCTTGTCGAAAAACGCGGTGTCGTATTCGTCCGCCTCGATCACGAACGGAGCTAGCCGTCCCGCCGCCGGGCCGCCCCAAGGCGGGACGGCCCCCTCGGGGGGCAGCGCAGTGCGCGAAGCGGCAAGCGTGGGGGCCACATTCCCCAGCCGAGCCGAAATACCGAAGTTGGCCGGCACGCCGCCGACCAGAAAGCCGGGTTCGAGGCCGGCCTCTTGCAGGATCCACGCCAGCATCGAGGTCGTGGTGGTCTTGCCGTGAGTCCCTGCCACGGCCAGCACGTGGCGTCCGCGCAGCACCTGCTCCGATAGCCATTGCGGCCCGCTGGTGTAGGGCAGCCCCCCGTCCAGAATCGCCTCCATCAGCGGGTAGCGCGGTGTTCCATCGGCCTGCCGGGCGCGTGAAACGACGTTGCCCACCACCCAGACATCGGGCGCCAGCGCCAGTTGCTCGGCGCCATAACCTTCGATCAGATCGATCCCCAGCGCCCGCAATTGGTCGCTCATCGGCGGATAGACGCCCGCATCGCAGCCGGTCACCTTGTGTCCGGCCTCCCGGGCCAGAGCGGCCAAGCCTCCCATGAACGTGCCGCAGATACCAAGAATGTGAATATGCATGGCCCATTATCGGATGGGCAAACCATGCAAAATCCCTCCGATGGACAGCATCAAGTCGGAGATTGCGGCAACGGCGGCCCGGATGGTGGTGGAAGAAGGGCTCGAATACGGTCCAGCCAAGCGCCGGGCGGTCCGCCAGTTGGGGCTCAATGCGCGCAGCGCCTTGCCCGACAACGATACCGTGGAGGAGTCGGTGCGCGAGTACATCGACTTGTTCTGCGCCGATACCCAGCCGGTGGAACTGGCGGCGCTGCGCCGGTTGGCGCTGACCTGGATGGAGCGGCTGGCTCCGTTCAGGCCATATCTGGGCGGTGCGGTGTGGCATGGCACGGCGACCCGACTGTCGGACATTTACCTCCAGCTGTTCTGCGACGATCCGAAGTCGGCCGAGATCGCCCTGATCGATAAAGGCGTGGCCTACGAGGCGCGGACAGTGACCGGCTTCAATGGCGAATCGGTGGAGGCGCTGAGCCTGTCCAGCCTGAGCGCGGAGCTGGGCGAGACGATCGGCGTCCATTTGATGATCTACGACCATGACGACGTGCGCGGCGCCTTGCGCCCCGACGCCAGGGGCCGGTCTCCACGGGGCGACACTGCAGCGGTGCGCGCCTTGCTGGAGAATGGTGGGCTATGACACTTGATTCGAATGCTCCGGCCGACGCAGGGATGGCGCGTCGGCGCGCGCTACTCTACGGCGCAGCAGGAGCCGCCGCCGCCTTGGCAGGCGCCGCCGTCGCATGGAATAAATGGCGCGACCCCGAGCAACCGCAGCGGGTGGAGCCCGACTTCTGGCGCGAAAGTTTCGAAACGCCGGCGGGACCGGCCCTGGCGATGGAAGGGCTTCGCGGCCGGCCGTTGCTGCTGAATTTCTGGGCCACCTGGTGCCCGCCATGCATCGAAGAGCTCCCGCTGCTCGACGCCTTCTTCCAGAAGAACTCCCCTAAAAGCTGGCAAGTCGTTGGTCTGGCCATCGACCAGCCCAGCGCAGTACGCACTTTTCTGCAGAAAACCCCGGTCTCTTTTCCGATAGGGTTTGCCGGAATGAGCGGCACCGAACTCAGCCGCAAGCTCGGGAACGAGAGCGGAGGCTTGCCTTACACGGTCGTGGTGGGGGCGTCCGGCGAGGTGCTGGAGCGTAGAATGGGGCGGGTGACCGCTGAGGATCTGGCGCAATGGGTGCGCCTCGCCAGTACCTAGCTTGCGGCATGTCCGCTGCTGCAATTGCGGCTCTGCTGTCAAGGTCGACGCGGAAAATAAACTAAAAATGGGCGACGAAATGCAAAGTAAGCGGATTTTGCTGTAAATTCGCTTTCCTTTCGTACGCACGCGGTGGAGAGCCTCATGGACTTGCGCAAACTCAAGACGTTGATCGACCTGGTGTCGGAATCGAACGTTTCCGAACTGGAAATCACCGAGGCAGAAGGCAAGGTCCGGATCGTCAAGGGTGGCGGCGCTGCGCCGCCACAAGCGGCGGGACCCGCGGCTCCGGCGGCCGCACCGGCAGGCCTGGCTGTGCCGGCGATTGCCGCACCCGCGGCCCCGGAAATTCCGGCAGGCCATATCGTCAAGTCGCCCATGGTCGGCACCTTCTACCGTTCCTCCAGCCCGGGCGCCAAGCCTTTCGTCGAGATCGGCAGCCAGGTCAAGGAAGGCGACACCGTCTGCATCATCGAGGCGATGAAGATACTCAACGAGATCGAGTGCGACAAGAGCGGGACCATCACCAAGATCCTGTGCGAAAACGGCCAGGCCGTGGAATACGGGCAAGCGCTGTTCGTGATCGAGTAAACGCACGCTCATGTTCAAGAAAATACTGGTCGCCAATCGAGGCGAGATTGCTTTGCGCATTCAACGGGCTTGTCGCGAGTTGGGCGTCAAGGCCGTGATGGTCTATTCAGAGGCGGATCGCGAAGCCAAGTACGTGAAACTCGCCGAGGAGGCCGTCTGCATCGGGCCGGCGCCATCGCCGCAGAGCTACCTGAACATGCCGGCCATCATCTCGGCCGCCGAAGTCACCGACGCCGAGGCGATTCACCCCGGTTACGGATTTCTCTCCGAGAACGCCGATTTTGCCGAGCGGGTCGAGAAGAGCGGCTTCCAGTTCATCGGCCCCACGCCGGAATCGATCCGGATCATGGGCGACAAGGTCTCGGCCAAACAGGCCATGATCAAGGCCGGCGTGCCTTGCGTGCCGGGCTCGGAAGGCGAATTGCCGGACGACCCGGTGCTGATCCGGCGCACCGCCAAGGCCGTGGGCTATCCGGTGATCATCAAGGCCGCGGGCGGCGGGGGCGGGCGCGGCATGCGGGTGGTGCACACCGAGGCCGCGCTCATCAATGCGGTGCAGATGACCAAGGCCGAAGCCGGGGCGGCGTTCGGCAATCCGGCGGTCTACATGGAAAAATTCCTGCAGAACCCGCGCCACATCGAAATCCAGATTCTGGCGGACAAGTTCAAGAACGCCGTCTACCTGGGTGAACGCGACTGCTCGATGCAGCGCCGTCACCAGAAGGTGATCGAGGAAGCGCCGGCCCCAGGCATTCCGCGCAAGCTGATCGAGAAGATCGGCGACCGTTGCGTGGCCGCCTGCAAGCGGATCGGCTACCGGGGCGCCGGCACCTTCGAGTTCCTCTACGAAAACGGAGAGTTCTACTTCATCGAGATGAACACGCGGGTGCAGGTGGAGCATCCGGTGACCGAGCTGATCAGCGGCGTGGACATCGTCAAGACCCAGATCATGGTGGCGGCGGGCGAGAAGCTGCCTTTCTCGCAGCGCGACATCGTGCTGCGCGGCCATGCCATCGAGTGCCGGGTAAATGCCGAAGACCCCTACAAGTTCGTTCCTTCCCCAGGCCGCATCACCATGTGGCACGCGCCGGGCGGGCCGGGCGTGCGGGTCGACTCCCACGTCTACACCAACTACTTCGTGCCGCCCAACTACGACTCGATGATCGGCAAGATCATCGTGCACGGCGATACGCGCGAGCAGGCCTTGGGCCGCATGCGCACGGCCTTGCTCGAAACCGTGATCGAAGGCATCAATACCAATATCCCGCTGCACCGCGAGTTGATGGTCGACGCCAAGTTCATGGACGGCGGCACCAACATCCATTACCTCGAAGAGTGGCTCTCCCACCATAAAAGGTGAATTAATGGCCCCCACGTTTGCGGCTGCGCCGCTGCTCTGCCCCCCGAGGGGGCTCAGGCCTGCTAGGGGCGGCCCGTCGGAGTCCTGGGCCCCCACGTTTGCGGCTGCGCCGCTGCTCTGCCCCCCGAGGGGGCTCAGGCCTGCCAGGGGCGGTCCGTCGGAGTCCTGGGCCCCCACGTTTGCGCCGCTGCTCTGATGTTTGAATTGAGGCTCCTGTGCCCCGAGGACCGCGTCGAAGCGGTGAGCGATTCGCTGGACGTGCTGGACGCGCTGAGCGTTTCGGTGGAAGACGCGGATGCCCAGACCGACGCCGAGCAAGCCCTGTTCGGAGAGCCGGGCATGCCGCCGCCCAAGGAGGGGTGGCAGCGCTCCCGCGTGCTAGCCCTGTTCGCCTCCGAGGTCGCCGCCCAGGAAGCATCGCGGCTGCTGCAGGCACAGGACTTCTTTGCAGGATGCGAACTGCAGGGCGTGTTCGCGGTGCCGGAGCAGGATTGGGTGCGGCTGACCCAGTCGCAATTCGCGCCCGTCGAGATCACGCCCGAGTTCTGGATCGTGCCGACATGGCACGAGCCGCCGCCCCAGGCGCGGCAGGTGATCCGGCTCGACCCGGGGCTGGCCTTCGGAACCGGAACGCATCCCACCACCCGGATGTGCCTGCGGTGGCTCGCGCAGCACCCGCCGCGCGGCCATCGGGTGCTGGACTACGGCTGCGGATCGGGCATCCTGGCGATCGGGGCCGCGCGCTTCGGTGCAGCCGAGATCGACGCGGTCGATATCGACCCGTCCGCCGTGCAGTCGACCGAGGCCAACGCTCAGTCCAACGCGGTGCGGCTGAGCGCCGGACTCCCGGCGCAAGCCCGCGGGCAGTACCAGGTGGTGCTGGCCAACATTCTGGCGACGCCGCTCAAGCTGCTGGCTCCGCTGCTGTGCTCGCTCGTGGCGCCCGGCGGCTCGCTGGTGCTGGCCGGCATCCTGGAGCGGCAGGAGGGCGAGCTCAAGGCCGCGTACCTGGCCCATGCCCGTCTCGAGGTGACGGACCGCGAGGACGGCTGGATCCTGATGACGGCCACGCTCTAGGCTGCGCGCCCACGGGTCTGCGGCCGGGCGCTGATTACAATCGCTGCCACATGAGCCTGATCACGCGCTGCCCCGCCTGCGGGACGATGTTCAAAGTCGTGCCGGACCAACTCAGGATATCCGAAGGCTGGGTTCGCTGCGGGCATTGCTCGCAGGTCTTCGATGCCAGCGCACATCTCCAGAGCGAATCGGCAGCGAACACGCAGCCCGCCACGTTGGCGGAACAGGCACCCCCCCGGCGCGAGCCCGAACCCGAGCTGGACTCGGAGTTCGTTTCGTCGCTGCATACCGAAGTGGGCGACGACAATGGCGCCGACGCGCCGGACTCGGCCATGCTCGAAGCAGAGGCTCAGGCCCTGCTCGAAAATCCGCTGGATCGGCCGTTCGAGCTCAGGCGCGAGGACCCGGGCGATGCCGGCCTGGCGCCGGAGCCGGCGGTGCCCCAGGAACATGCCCTCGAACCGGAATCGCCGGAGCCGCGCTCGCAGCTGGAACCCGAGCCGGAACTGAACGACTTGTCCTTCGTGCGCCAAGCGCGGCGCGAGGCCTTCTGGCGGCGCCCGGTCATGCGCGTCGCCATGGTGCTGGCGATCGTCGCGCTGGCACTCTTGCTGGCGTCGCAGATGGCGGTGCACGACCGCAACCGCCTCGCCGCAATCAGCCCGCAGTGGCGGCCCATGCTGAACACCTTGTGCGAAGCGCTGGACTGCAGCATCCAGCCGCCTCGGCAGATCGACGCGATTGCCATCGACAGCTCGTCCTTCAGCAAGCTGCGCGGCGACAGCTTTCGCCTCAACATCACGATCAGAAACCAGGCGGCCATCGATGTGGCGATGCCGGCGCTGGAGTTGACCTTGACCGACAGCCAGGAGCAACCCGTGGTCCGGCGCGTGCTGATGCCGGCCGAACTGGGCGCGAACCCAGGCGTCATCGCCGCGGCTTCGGAATGGTCGAGCTCGCTGGCGCTGGCTGTCTCCGCCAACGGCAGCCGCGTCGCAGGCTATCGGCTGCTGGCGTTTTACCCATGAACTCAGTGAGAACCAACATGATCGCAGTCGCAGAACCGCTTCAAGCAAGATCGCGCCCCCCTGGGGGGCAGCGCAGTAGCCTTGGCTGCAAGCTTGGGGGCGCCATGATCGCAGCGCAGAACCGGAACCAATTCGAAAGCAGGGGGCGCTGACATGGCCGCCGTCATCTGTGGCTCGCTGGCCTTCGACACCATCAT
Organism: Ramlibacter sp.; assembly: GCA_036675435.1. GTDB lineage: Bacteria > Pseudomonadota > Gammaproteobacteria > Burkholderiales > Burkholderiaceae_C > Ramlibacter. The sequence continues at coordinate 25,951 of JAKFEZ010000100.1, forward strand.
GGGCTTCGAGGGGCGCTTTGCCGAGCAGATCCTGCCCGGCCAGTTGCACATCCTCAACGTGTCGTTCCTGGTGCCGGCCCTGCGGCGCGACTTCGGCGGCTGCGCCGGCAACATCGCCTACAGCCTGAAGCTGCTGGGCGGCGAGCCGCTGCCGATGGCAACCCTAGGCAACGATGGGGCCGACTACATCGCCCGCCTGCAGGCCCAGGGGATCAGCACCGAGTTCGTGCGCCAGGTGAGCGACACCTATACGGCGCAGGCGATGATCATGACCGACCGCGACAACAACCAGATCACCGCGTTCCACCCGGGCGCGATGATGCAGGCGCACATCACCCGCATCGAGCCGCGCGCAGACATTCGCCTTGGCATCATTTCTCCCGATGGCCGCGACGCGATGCTGCAGCACGCGCAGCAACTTCATGCCGCCGGCATTCCGTTCGTGTTCGACCCGGGCCAGGGCCTGCCCATGTTCGACGGCGCCGAGCTGGCGGCCTTCATCGACCAAGCGACCTGGGTGACCGTGAACGACTATGAAGGCAAGATGCTCAGCGAGCGCACCGGCTGGAGCAGCGCCGAGATTTCGCGGCGGCTGAAGGGCCTGGTGGTGACGCTGGGCGGCGAGGGCTGCGAGGTCTGGCTGGACGGTGAGAAAACGCTGGTGCCCGCGGTGAAGGCCGGCGAGATCGTCGATCCCACGGGCTGCGGCGACGCTTGGCGCGGAGCCCTTTTGTACGGGCTGGAGCAGGGCTGGTCATTGCCGCGCTGTGCGGAACTCGGCAATCAGGTCGGTGCCATCAAGATCGCGAGCCGCGGGCCTCAGAACTGGGCGCTTGCGCCGACCTGAGCCGTTGGCTTTGCCGGCTCAGCCTCGGGCCAGCGTGACGCCGCCGTCGACCACGATGGTTTCGCCCACCACGTAATCGCCGGCGCGGGATGCCAGGTAAATGGCGACCCCCGCCATGTCGTCGTCAGTGCCGATGCGCCCCGCCGGGATCCGCCGGGCCACCTCGTCGCCATGGTCACGGGCGTCGCGGTTCATGTCGGAAGCGAACGCGCCGGGTGCAATGCCGCTGGCAACAATGTTGTCTTTCACCAGCCGCAGGGACATCCGCCGCGTAAGGTGAATCAGCCCGGCCTTGCTGGCTGCGTACGAGTAGGTTTCCTGCGGGTTCACCGACACGCCGTCGATCGATGCGATATTGATGACCTTGGCCGGCCGGGCCAGCGCGGCCCGCTTCAACTGCGCATGGAGCGCCTGTGTCAGGAAAAACGGCGATTTCAGGTTGAGGTCGACCACTTTGTCCCAGCCGCTTTCGGGAAAGGTATCGAAGGGCTCGCCCCAGGCAGCGCCTGCGTTGTTGACCAGGATGTCCAGCGCCTCTTCCCTGGCGGAATAAGCTGCCGCCAGCCCGCGCGCGCCTTCGACCGTGGAGACATCGGCCGGCAGCGAAAAACAGGGGCCCAGCGCTGAGAGCTGCCGGGCCGTGTCGTCGCAGGCAGCCGCCTTGCGCGACGAAATATAGACCTTGGCGCCTTGCGCCAGGAAGCCGGCCGCGATCATGCGGCCGATGCCGCGCGAGCCGCCGGTCACCAGCGCGGTGCGTCCTTGCAAGGAAAAGAGGTCGGTCATGGCAATGCGTCCTTGGAGTTCTCGCCAGCAGGGTACTGCTGCCCGGACGCGCTGCCAATCACCTGGATGACAGGCGGGTCGGCTGGACCGCAGCGGCCCTGGCTGATGCCCGCTTGTCAGGCGCGCACTCGGCGGCGCTCCAGGTAGGCGTGCACTTCGCCGACCACGCCCTTGCGGAATGCCAGGACGCAGATCACGAAGATGGCGCCGATGATCACCGTGACCCAGGCGCCGACCTTGTCAGCCAGCAGGTTCTGCAGCGAGATCACGATGCCGGCGCCGAAGACCGGGCCGAAGAAGGTGCCGACGCCGCCCAACAGGCTCATCAGGATCACTTCACCCGACATTGACCAGTGCACGTCCGACAGGGTGGCAAAACCCATGATCAGCGTCTTCAGAGCGCCTGCCAGTCCGGACAGCGCGGCTGAAAGCACGAAGGCGAGCAGCTTGTACTTGTCGACCTCATAGCCCAGCGAGATCGCGCGAGGCTCGTTTTCGCGGATCATCTTGAGCACCTGGCCGTAGGGCGAAGTGACGATCCGTGAAATGCCCATGAAGCAGGCAACGAAGATCACCACCACCACGTAATACATCACCGTATCGGAGGCCAGCGGGATCAATCCGAACAGATGGCCGCGCGGCACGCCCTGCAAGCCGTCTTCGCCGCCGGTAAACGGCGCTTGCAGGCAGATGAAGAACACCATCTGCGCCAGCGCCAGCGTGATCATGGCGAAATAGATGCCCTGGCGGCGGATGGCCACCAGCCCGAACACCACGCCGAGCAAGGCGGAAGCCACGACGCCCGCCAGGATCGCCAGCTCGGGCGACCAGCCCAGGGACTTGATGAACCAGCCGGTGACGTAGGCGGCGCTGCCGAAGAAGGCCGCGTGCCCGAAGGACAGCAGGCCGGTGAATCCCAGCAGCAGGTTGAACGCGCAGGCGAAGAGGGCGAAGCACAGCAGCTTCATCACGAACACCGGGTACAGGCCGATCATCGGCGCGACCAGTGCCAGCACGAGCAGGGCGGCGTAGGTGCCGCGGACGAGTTTGGAAGTTGAGTTCATGGAGCTTGTTCTATGCCTCTTTGCCGAACAGGCCGGCCGGCCGCAGGATCAGGACGATGACCATGACCACGAAGACCACGACGCTGGAGGCCTCGGGATAGAACACCCGGGTCATGCCTTCGACGACACCCAGGCCGAGACCGGTGACGACCGAGCCCAGGATCGAGCCCATGCCGCCGATCACGACCACGGCAAAAACCACGATGATCAGATTGGACCCCATGAGCGGGGTGACCTGGATGATGGGCGCTGCCAGCACCCCGGCCAATGCCGCCAGGCCGGCGCCGGCGCCATAGGTCAGCATCACCATCAGCGGCACGTTGACGCCGAACGCCTGGACCAGCTTGGCGTTCTCGGTGCCGGCCCGCAGGTAGGCGCCCAGTCGGGTGCGCTCGATCAGGAACCAGGTGCCCAGGCACACCACCAGCGAGGCGACGACCACGAAGGCACGGTAGTTCGGCAGCACCATGAAACCGAGATTGGTGGCGCCGGAAAGGAGTTCGGGGACGGGATAAGACTGGCCCGACACGCCGTATTGTTCACGCAGCACGCCCTCGAAGATCAACGAGAGGCCGAAGGTCAGCAGCAGCCCGTACAGCGGGTCCAGCCCGTACAGGGGCTTTAGCATTGTTCGTTCGATCACCACCCCAAGGGCCCCGACGACCAGGGGCGCCAGGATCAGGGCAAACCAGAAATTCACGCCGAATTTGTCCAGCATGATCCACGCCGCGAAGGCGCCCAGCATGTACAGCGCGCCGTGCGCGAAGTTCACGATGTCCAGCAGACCGAAGATGACCGCCAGGCCGAGGCTGAGCATGGCGTAGAAGGCGCCATTGACCAGCCCCAGCATGAGCTGGCCGAGAAAGGCCTGATGGGGAATGCCGAAGATTTCCATTTAACAGCTTTCAAGCAGGCAAGCGGCAGCCGGCCCACGGCCGGCTGCGTTTTTACCTGGATATTTTTACTTCTTGAGCAAAGAGCACTTCGACTCGGCAACGGTGGTGAATGCCTGGTCGCCGGGAACCTTCTGGACCAGCTTGTAGTAGTCCCACGGCGAGGTGGATTCCTTCGGGCTCTTGACCTGGAAAAGGTACATGTCGTGGATCATGCGACCGTCGGCGCGAACCTTGCCCTTGCTGTAGAAGTCGTTGGCGCCGGCCTTCTTGATCTGGGCCATCACCTTGTCCGCGTCCGTCGAGCCCACTGCCTTCACTGCGTTCAGGTAGGTCAGGGTGGCCGAGTAGTCGGCAGCGTGCAGGCTGGAAGGCATGCGCTTGTACTTGTCGAAGAAGCGCTTGGCGAACTTGCGCGACTCGGCATCCTGGTTCCAGTACCAGCTGTCCGCCAGTTGCAGGCCTTCGGTGTTGCTCAGGCCCAGGCTGTGGACGTCGTTGATGAACACCAGCAGGCCGGCGATCTTCATGGTCTTGTTGATGCCGAATTCCTTGGCCGCCTTCATCGCGTTGGTGAAGTCACCGCCGGCGTTCGCCAGGCCCAGGATCTGGGCTTTGCTGGATTGCGCCTGCAGCAGGAAGGAAGAGAAATCGGAGGCATTCAGCGGGTGGCGCACCGAGCCCACCACCGTGCCGCCGTTGGCCTTGACCACGGTGGAGGCATCGGCTTCCAGCGAGTGGCCGAACGCGTAGTCGGCCGTCAGGAAGAACCAGTTCTTGTTGCCGGCCTTGACCAGCGCGTTGCCGGCAACCTTGGCCAGAGCCACGGTGTCATAGGCATAGTGCACGGTGTAGGGCGAGCAGTCCTCGTTCGTCAGGCGGGCTGACCCGGCGCCGATCGAGAGAAATGGACGCTTCTTTTCCAGCGCCACCTTGGACATGGCCAGGGCGGTGCCCGAGCTGGTGCCGCCGACCAGCATGGCCAGGTTTTCCTTGTCCATCCATTCACGGGCCTTGGAGCTCGCGACGTCGGCCTTGTTCTGGTGGTCAGCCGTCAGCACCTCGATGCTGCGGCCGAGCACCTTGCCGCCGAAGTCCTGGGCAGCCCACTTGATCATTTCACCGCCGGCGGGGCCGTCGATGTCGGCGTAAAGGCTGGACATGTCGGTGATGAAGCCGATCTTGACGGGGCCGGAATTCGTTTGCGCATAGGCGCCCACGGTGCCGAGGCCGATGGCCAGTGCTGCAACGAGAGTCTTGAGTTTCATAAAGGTCTCCTGGGGTAAATCGAATGGTGGAAAGGAACGGGAGGTGCTAGACGCCGAGAAATTCCTGGAGCATGGCCTTGTTGTCGTGCAGCTCGCGTTGGGCGAACTGCTTGACGATGCGGCCGTGCTCCATTACGTAGAAGCGGTCCGCCAGCGGCGCCGCAAAGCGGAAGTTCTGCTCGACCAGCACGATCGTGTAGCCTTTGGCCTTGAGCGTGCGGATCATTTCCGCGAGCTTCTGCACGATGACCGGCGCGAGGCCTTCGGAAATTTCGTCGAGCAGCAGCAGCCGCGCACCCGTGCGCAGAATGCGGGCGACCGCCAGCATCTGCTGCTCGCCACCGGACAGCCGCGTGCCGGGGCTGTTGGCGCGCTCCTTCAGGTTGGGGAACATCTCGTAGATTTCATCCACGGTCATCCCGCCGGGGAAGATCGTGGGCGGCAGCATCAGGTTTTCCTCGGCCGAGAGGCTGGCGAAGATGCCGCGCTCTTCCGGGCAGTAGCCCACGCCCAGCCGGGCTACCTTGTGCGGCGGCAGCTTGACGGCTTCCTGTCCATTGATGCGGATCGAGCCTTTGCGCGCGCCGGTCAGGCCGACGATGGCCCGCAACGTAGTCGTGCGCCCGGCGCCGTTGCGGCCCAGCAGGCAGACCACTTCGCCTTCGTTCACGGCGAGGTCGACCCCGTGCAGGATGTGAGATTCGCCGTACCAGGCGTTCAGGCCTTCGATGCGCAGAAGTTCTTGGGTCATATCAGTGGGCGCCCTGGAGGGCTGCGTCGGCGCTGCCCATGTAAGCCTCGATCACCAGCGGGTTGGCCGAAACTTCGGCGTAGGGCCCGTCGGCGATGATGGCGCCGCGCTGAAGCACGGTGATGCGATCGGCGATGGAGGCGACCACGTTCATGTTGTGCTCCACCATGAGGATGGTTCGGCCGGCCGATACCTTCTTGATCAACGCGGTGACGCGGTGCACGTCTTCGTGGCCCATGCCCTGGGTCGGCTCGTCGAGCAGCATCAGGTCGGGCTCCAGTGCCATGGTCGTGGCGAGCTCCAGCGCGCGCTTGCGGCCGTAGGGCAGGTTGACGGTCATTTCGTCGGCAAAATCCTGCAGGTCGACCTCCCGGAGCAGCTCCTGGGCGCGCTGGTGCAGGGGGTGCAGCGATTTCTCGGACTTCCAGAAGTGGAACGAGGTGCCCAGCCCTCGCTGCAGGGCGGCCCGGACGTTCTCAAGCACGGTCATGTGCGGGAACACGGCCGAGATCTGGAATGAGCGGACGATGCCCCGGCGCGCGGTCTGCGCGGGAACTTCGTTCGTGATGTCGGTTCCCTGGTAGGTGATGGTGCCGCTGGTGGGCGGCAGGAACTTGGTCAGCAGGTTGAAAAACGTCGTCTTGCCGGCGCCGTTGGGGCCGATGAGCGCATGGATGTGGCCGCGCCGGACTTTGAGGTCCACGCTGTTGACCGCGACGAAGCCCTTGAACTCCTTGGTCAAGCCCTTCGTCTCTAGGATGAACTCACCTGACAAATCGCGCTCCTGGGGGGTGGCTGCCCGGCGTTGAAAGCCCGGCATGAAGATGGCGAATGCTAGGGAGCGGTGCTGCAGTGCGGTAGGGGGTAAGACCTTAAGTAGTTTTGCGTGATGGGGGCCGGGAAAACGCCATGACCCGCCGCATCGCTGGCTTGCGGGCCCTGTCAACGCCGATCTCACGCGATCCGGGCTGATGCAATGTTGTCAGAAAGCTGACTGATGCTCGCCCCCACGCTCACTTCGTTCGCTGCCCCCAAGGGGGCCCAGCCCACCTTGGGCGCGGCCCGGCGGTGGTCTGACCTTACATGTTGCGGCGGTACTGGCCCCCGACTTCGAACAGGGCGCGGGTGATCTGGCCGAGCGAGCAGACCCGCACAGCTTCCATCAGAACCTCGAACACGTTCCGGTCGGCGATCACGGCCTGCTGCAGCCGCTCGAGCATTTCAGGCGCCTCGTCGGCGTGGCGGCCCTGGAAATCGTGCAACCGCTTGAGCTGGCCCTGCTTTTCCTCTTCGGTGGATCGCGCCAATTCCAGTTTGTCCTGGACGGCGTCGCCGTGCGGGTTGCGGAAGGTGTTGACCCCGACGATCGGCAGCTCGCCGGTGTGCTTGAGCATCTCGTAGTGCATGCTCTCGTCCTGGATGCGGCCGCGCTGGTAGCCGGTTTCCATGGCGCCCAGCACGCCGCCGCGCTCCGCGATGCGCTCGAACTCCGCCAGCACGGCTTCCTCGACCAGCTCGGTGAGCTCTTCGATGATGAACGCACCCTGGCTGGGGTTTTCATTCTTCGCGAGGCCCCATTCGCGGTTGATGATCAGCTGGATCGCCATCGCGCGGCGCACGCTGTCCTCGGTCGGCGTGGTGATCGCCTCGTCGAAGGCGTTGGTGTGCAGCGAGTTGCAGTTGTCGTAGATGGCGATCAGCGCCTGCAGCGTGGTGCGGATGTCGTTGAACTGGATTTCCTGGGCATGCAGGCTGCGCCCGGAAGTCTGGATGTGGTACTTGAGCTTCTGGCTGCGCTCGTTGGCGCCGTATTTCTCTTTCATGGCCACCGCCCAGATGCGGCGCGCGACGCGGCCCATGACGGTGTATTCCGGGTCCATGCCGTTGGAAAAGAAGAACGACAGGTTGGGCGCAAAGTCGTCGATGTGCATCCCGCGCGCGAGATAGGCCTCGACGAAAGTGAAGCCGTTGGACAGCGTGAACGCCAGCTGGCTGATCGGGTTGGCGCCGGCCTCGGCGATGTGGTAGCCGGAAATCGACACCGAGTAGAAGTTGCGCACGTTGTGGTGCACGAAATATTCGGCGATGTCGCCCATCACCTTCAGGCTGAACTCGGTGGAGAAGATGCAGGTGTTCTGGCCCTGGTCCTCCTTCAGGATGTCGGCCTGCACCGTGCCGCGCACGTTGGCCAGGACCCATTCGCGGATCTTGGCGGCTTCGGTGTCGGTCGGCTCGCGTCCGTTGTCGGCCTTGAACTTTTCCAGGTTCTGGTCGATGGCGGTGTTCATGAACATCGCCAGGATGGTCGGCGCCGGGCCGTTGATCGTCATCGAAACGGAAGTCGAGGGGCTGCACAGGTCGAACCCCGAATAGAGCACCTTCATGTCGTCGAGCGTGGCGATCGACACCCCCGAGTTGCCGACCTTGCCGTAGATGTCGGGGCGCGGGTCGGGATCGTTCCCGTAGAGCGTGACCGAATCGAACGCGGTCGACAGGCGCTTGGCCGCCATGCCCGAGCTCAGGAGCTTGAAGCGCGTGTTGGTGCGAAAGGCGTCGCCTTCGCCGGCGAACATGCGGGTGGGGTCCTCGCCCTCGCGCTTGAAGGCGAAGGTGCCGGCCGTGTAGGGATAGCTGCCAGGCACGTTGTCCAGCATCAGCCATTTGAGGATCTCGCCGTGGTCTTCGTACTGCGGCAGGCTGACCTTGCGGATGGGCGTGCCCGACAGCGATCGGGTCGTGAGGGCGGTGCGGATTTCCTTGTCGCGAATCTTGACGACATATTCGTCGCCCGAGTAGGCCTTCTGCATCTCCGGCCACTGCTGCAGCAGCTTGCGGGCATCGCCATCCTGTCGTGACTTGCGGTGGCCGGCCAGGTCGAGCGCGGCTTCGGCGGCCGGTGCGCGGTCGGGCTTGCCTTCCTTGAGCATCGCAGCGGCTGCTTGCAATTGCTGGATCTCGCGGGCCAGCCTGGCTTGCCCTCGTGCGCGTTTCTTGTAGCCGCGCACGGTATCGCTGATCTCGGCGAGGTAACGGGTGCGCGCGGCCGGGATCACCGGCGTCTGGTTGGTGCTGTGGCGCACCGCCACCTGCGGCAGGCTGCCTTCCGTGAGTTTCAGGCCGAGTTCGGCCAAGCGCGGTTTCAGGGCCTGGTACAGGGCCGTCACGCCGTCGTCGTTAAAGCGCGCGGCCATCGTGCCGAACACCGGCATTTCGTCGGGGCGCTTGCCCCAGGCTTCCTTGTTGCGCTGAACCTGCTTGGCGACGTCGCGCAGCGCATCGGCGGCGCCCTTGCGGTCGAACTTGTTGATGGCTACGAACTCGGCGAAATCCAGCATGTCGATCTTCTCGAGCTGGCTGGCGGCCCCGAACTCGGGCGTCATGACGTACATGGGCACGTCGACCAGCGGCACGATGGCCGCGTCGCCCTGGCCGATGCCGGACGTCTCGACCACGATCAGGTCGAAGCCGGCGGCCTTGCAGGCGGTGATGACGTCGGGCAGGGCGGCAGAAATCTCGCTGCCGAACTCGCGCGTGGCGAGCGAGCGCATGAAGACTCTGGGGCCTTGACTCCAGGGGCCGATGGCGTTCATCCGGATGCGGTCACCCAGCAAGGCGCCGCCGCTTTTGCGGCGCGACGGGTCGATCGAAATGATTGCCACTCGAAGGCCGTCGCCCTGATCCAATCGTAATCGACGGATGAGTTCGTCGGTGAGGGACGACTTGCCCGCGCCGCCGGTGCCGGTGATGCCCAGGACTGGAATGTGCCGGGTGGCTGCTTCGGCCTTGGCCTTGTCCATCAAGGCGGCGCTAGCACTGCCGCTTTCCACGGCAGTGATCAGCTGCGCCAGGGCGCGCCAGTTCATCTCGCCGTGGCCCTGAATGGCGCCGACTTCGGCCGGCGCGAAGCCGGTGATGTCCTGGTCGCAACGCATAACCATCTCGCCGATCATCCCGGTGAGGCCCATGCGCTGGCCGTCTTCGGGGCTGTAGATGCGGGTGACGCCATAGGCCTGCAGCTCACGGATTTCAGGCGGCACGATCACGCCGCCGCCGCCGCCGAACACCTGGATGTGCCCGCCGCCGCGCGACTTGAGCAGGTCCACCATGTACTTGAAGTATTCGACGTGGCCGCCCTGGTAGGAGCTGATCGCGATGCCCTGGACGTCTTCCTGGAGCGCCGCTGTCACGACTTCGTCCACGCTGCGGTTGTGGCCCAGGTGGATCACCTCGGCGCCCATCCCCTGCAGGATGCGCCGCATGATGTTGATGGCCGCGTCGTGCCCGTCGAACAGGCTGGCGGCAGTGACGAAGCGCACCTTGTGGGTGGGCCGGTAGTTGGCGAGCGCCTTGAACTCGGCGGACAGATCCGTCATGAGGTGTGCCTCCGTTGGGATTGACGTTTACGTAAACGTCAATCTTAGCGGTTTCTCGCCGAGAGTAGAAGAGCCATCCCGCGCGGCCGCGCCGGGATGGCTCGGTGCTGGCTACTTGTACAGCACCTGGGGCAGCCACAGCCCGATCTGCGGGAACTGGTACAGCAGGAAGATGGCCAGCACCTGGATGCCCATGAACGGCAACATGCCCGCGAAGATCTGGTTCAAGGTGACATGCTTGGGCGCCACACCCTTCAGGTAGAAGGCCGACATCGCCACCGGCGGGCTCAGGAAGGCGGTCTGCAGGTTCATCGCCACCAGCAGCCCGAAGAACAGCGGGTCGACGCCGAAATTGTCCAGCAGCGGGATGAAGATCGGCATGAAGATGACGATGATCTCGGTCCACTCGAGCGGCCAGCCCAGCACGAAGATGATGACCTGGCTCAGGACCAGGAACTCCACCTTGCTGAGATTCATGCCGAGCACCCATTCCTCGACCAGCGCCTGGCCGCCCAGCAGCGCGAACGCCGCCGAGAAAATGGCGGAGCCGACGAACAGCCAGCACACCATGGCGGACGTCTTGGCGGTGAGGAACACCGATTCCTTCACCATGGTCAGGTTGAGCTGCCGGTAGGCAGCGGCCAGTATGAAGCCACCGAAGGCGCCTACCGCGGCGGCCTCGGTGGGCGTCGCCAGGCCGAACACGATCGAGCCCAGCACCGCCAGGATCATGGCCAGCAGCGGGAAGAACGACGCGAGCAGCATCTTGAAGATCTCGAGCCGCGCAAAGCTCAGCAGACCGTAGTACGCGATGAGCGCCACGGCGCCTACACCCAGCCCGATCCAGAAATTGGCCGAGGCCGGTTGCGAGGTGGCCGGCGCACTTCCCGCTGCCGCAGGCGAGGCGGGTGCGCTTTGCGCGCCCGGCGGCTCGGCAACGGCGGCGCCCGGGGGCAACGCCAGACCGCCGCTGCCTGGCGGTTCGGCCAGCCCGCCCTCGGCGGGCGGTTCCGCCAACGCGCCTTCGGCCGGAGGCTCGGCCAGTGCGCCTTCGGCGGGTGGCTCGGCCACGCTGGTGCCGGGCGGCTCCTGCACGCCGCCGTAGTTGGTTTCGGCCGGGACGTAGGTGCCGATCTGCTGCATGCCGGAGCTGGCGGCAACGGGCGCGACGCTGGTGGCGCTGCGATAGCTGAGCGTGCCCACCAGCGCAAAGGCCAGCAGTGGCAGCAGGGCGACGAACATCTGGCGCAGCAGATACCCTGTCGGCAGGCCGGCATTGCGCCGGCCCTTCAGGGCCGCCATCAGGCCCGGCACCGCGTAGTGCTGGGCCATGGCGCCAGCGGCGACGAGTTGCGCAGGCAATGGCACCTTGCGCTGTTCGGCCGTGAGCGGGGGCGCAAGGCGCGGCTTGAGCTTGGCCACCAGAATGACATACAGGATGTACAGCCCTGCCAGCATCAGGCCGGGAAAGAAGGCGCCGGCGTACAACTGCACCACCGACACGCCGGCGGTCGCGCCGTACACGATCAGCAGCACCGAGGGCGGAATCAGGATGCCCAGGCAGCCGCCGGCGGTGATGACGCCGGCTGACACGCGCACGTCGTAGCCGGCGCGCAGCATCGGCGGCAGGGCCAGCAGGCCCATCAGGGTGACCACGGCGCCCACGATGCCGGTGGCGGTGGCAAACAGCGCGCAAGTGACAAGGGTGGCCACGGCGAGCGAACCCGGTAGCCGCGCGAGCGCCAGGTGCAGGCTGGTGAACAGGCGTTCGATCAGGTTGGCGCGCTCCACGAGATAGCCCATGAAGACGAACAGCGGCACGGCGATGAGCACATCGCTGGCCATCACGGAGAATGCGCGCTGCACCATCAGGTCGAGGGTCTGGGTCAGGGCACCTGCCGCGGATTGGCCACCCGAGTGGTAGGCGAAAAACGCAAAAAGTATCCCCATGCCCATCAGCGTGAAGGCGGTGGGAAAGCCCAGCATGATGGCTACCACCACCAGCGAGAGCATCACCAGGCCAAGGTGGCCATTGGTGATCACCGGCGCGCTGAGCAGCATGTAGAGCGCTCCCGCGATGATCACGGCCATCAGGCTGAAGCCGAACCAGAGCTCCTTGCGGACTTTGATCATGCGCCCTCCTGACGCTGGGCCGGAGGCACGTACTTGTCGATGTCGTCTATGTCGACGTCTTTGACGTGGACCATTTCCTTGAGCTTGTCGACGTCGACCTCTTCCACGTCTTCCGCGCGCACGGGCCAGGCGCCATCGCGCAGGCACAGCACGCACCGCACGATTTCCACCAGGCCCTGCAGCAGCAGCACGGCGCCGGCCACCGGGATCACGAACTTGAAGGGATAGACCGGAATCGGGTCGGCGTTGAAGGTCTGCTCGCGCATGGCGAGCGATTCATTCGCGTAAGTCCAGCCGGCCCAGGTGAGCGCAACGATGCCGGGCAGGAAGAACACGAGATACAGCAGCAGGTCGATCGAGGCCTGGGTGCGGGGGCGAAAGAAGCCATACAGCACGTCGCCGCGGACATGGCCGGCTTTGGCGAGGGTGTAGGCGCCTGCGCACATGAACAAGGTGCCGTAAAGCATGATCTGGGCATCGAGAACCCAGGCATGCGGCGCATTCAACACATAGCGGGAGAACACCTCGGCGGTGATGAGAAAAGTGAGCGCAACCACGGTCCATGCCGTGGCCTTGCCGAACCAGGTGGAGAAGCTGTCTACCGCCAGTAAGAATCGTTGCATCGAAGTCCTTGATCAGATACAAAAAGGCGCCGGACAGCGCCGGCGCCCTTTTCCCTGCGCGAGAAGAATCAGCTCTTCTTGGCCGGCGCTGCCTTGCGGCCGAAGTAATGGTTATAGGCCATCTTGAAGTCGACCGTGTAGTCGTTTTGCCACTGGCCTGCGCGCTCGGCGAAAGCCTTCTGCGAGTCGAGCACTTTCTGGAACACCGGGTTGCCCTTGGCCTTGGCCGCAATGGTCTTGTCCCAGGCCGCGAGCTGGTCGCGCAGGATGGAATCGGGGGTCTTGTAGAACTTGATGCCGGCTTTCTTCAGCGCGATGTAGTCCTCGGAGTTGCGCTGGATCGCCTTCCAGCTCATGTCGGCGCTGGCAGCCTGCACGCCGTAGTCGATGATGGACTTCAGCTCGGCCGACAAGGCCTTGTACTTCGGACCATTGAACAGGATCTCGAACTGCTCGCCGCTTTGGTGGAAGCTTTGCAGCATGCAGTTCTTCGCCACGTCCGGGAACCCGAGCAGGCGGTCACTGGAGGCGTTGTTGAACTCGGCGGCGTCGATCAGCCCCCGGTCGAGCGCAGGCACGATTTCGCCGCCCGGCAACGGATTGACCGCAACGCCCATTTCGGTAAACACGTCCACGGCCAGACCGACGGTGCGGAATTTCAGGCCCTTCATGTCGGCCGACTTGGCCACCGGCTTCTTGAACCAGCCCAGCGGCTGCGTGGGCATCGGACCGTACAAATACGACACCACGTCCAGGTTGAGGGACTTGTAGATCTCGTCGAGCAGCGCCTTGCCGCCGCCGTAGTTGTGCCAGGCCAGCACCATGTTGGGGTCCATGCCGTAGGCCGGACCGGAACCCCATAGAGCCAGGGCCGAATTCTTGCCGTAGTGGTAGGCCACGACACCGTGGCCGCCATCGAGCGTGCCCTTGGCCACTGCTTCGAGCAGCTGGAAGGCCGGCACCACGGCGCCTGACGGCAGAACCTCGATCTTGAGGCGGTTGCCCGCCATGTCATTGACCTTCTTGGCGAAGTCGAGGGCGAATTCGTGGAAGATATCCTTGGACGGCCAGGTGCTCTGGAAACGCAGCGACGTTGTCTGCGCCACGGCTACCATTGGCGCGGACATCGCGCCTGCTGCGACGGCTGCGCCTTTCAGCAAGCTGCGGCGGCGGGGGGTCTTCGGCTCGGTCATGGAGTCTCCTTGGGTTGATTGCAATTCGTTAGCGGGCTATCTTTCGCTTTGGCACGAAGATGTAAAACAGGGTTTTCACGGAGCGTTGGGATGCTGTCAGCCAACCGACGGCCATGGCTTTTCCATGGCTCGGTAACAATAGTTCGCATCGCCTTGCGCGCAGCGAGCACTTGGCCTTACTCGCGATGAACGCCAAAGGAAGCCCCATGAACCCCATACAGTTGTTCGATCCAGCCTCTAGCAGCTACACCTACCTTCTGTTCGACGAAGCCACCCTCGACGCAGTCATCATCGACCCGGTCGACGAACAGCTCGCGCGCGACCTGGCTGTCCTGAAGGAGCACGGCTTGCGCCTGCTGTGGACGCTGGAGACGCACGCGCACGCCGATCACATCACCAGCGCGGCCTTGCTGGCCGAGCACGCGGGCGCGCGCACGGCTGCGCCCGAGGGCTGCGGCATCGGCACGGCCGCCGTCCAGCTCAAGGACGGCGACGTGCTGCGGTTCGGGGCCGAAGAGCTGAAGGCGCTGCACACGCCTGGGCACACCGCCGGCAGCATGTGCTACCTCTGGCGCGGCCAGGTGTTCACTGGCGATACCCTGCTCATCAATGGCTGCGGACGGACCGACTTTCAGTCGGGCAGCGCCACGGCCCTGTACCGCAGCCTGACCGAGGTGCTGTTCAGCCTGCCTGGCGAGACCGTGGTGTGGCCCGGTCACGACTACCAGGGGCGCAGCCATTCCACCATCGCGTCCGAGAAAGCCGGCAATGCCCGGGTGGCCGGCAAGACGCTGGCAGAATTCAAGGCCATCATGGACCAGTTGAACCTTCCCGAACCCAAGCGCCTGCACGAAGCCGTGCCGGCCAACCAGAGTTCCGGGCTGCGCCACGATGCCGGCGGCGGGCCGCTGACGCCGAGGGCGGCCCAGGGGTATGCGGGGGATGTTCCGCCCCAGCTGGCGTGCGAATGGTGGCAGCGCGGCGAGGCCGTGCTGGTCGATGTGCGGACCGACGCCGAGCGCGAGTGGGTCGGCTTCGTGCCGGGAGCCGTGCCCCTGGCCTGGAAGCAATGGCCGGGCATGGCCTTCAATGCCGCTTTCGACGAAGGCATCAAGGCGGCCGTCCCGCCGGGCAAGAAAGCCGTGCTGTTGTGCCGCAGCGGGGTGCGCTCCATCGCCGCCGCCAGGCGTGCCAGTGAACTGGGAATCGAGGCCTAC
>JAKFEZ010000028.1:0-1530 GCA_036675435.1 Ramlibacter sp.
GGCCAACGAAGCCATCGGTCAGCTGGCCAAGAGCCAGTTCGAAGCCGCCAGCGAAACCGCCCAGGCCACCGTGGCCAAGGCGACCAAGGCCGCCAAGGGCAAGTAATCGCCTGAGGTAGCAACCAGCTCTGCGCGGATCTCTCTCCCGCGCAACCAACCCGGCAGCCCTCGCTGCCGGGTTTTTTATTGGGCGATCCATGGTGGGAGCGATATGAGTCGCTACTGGTTTTCCCCGTGCGCTGCGTCGCGACTCATATCGCTCCCATACGACGCCCCGTTTCCAGCAGTAGCGACATAGCTCCGGCATCAGGCTCCTGCGCGTAGGGAAGCCGTCCCCAACACGGCGCCTGGATCCTCGCGCACAGCAGTTCGAAATTTTCGTCCTGGCGGGCCATGCCCGCATCCACGTGGCTGGCGATCCAGCCCGCCAGCTCGCAGCCGTCGTCGACGATCGCGCGTGCCGTCAGCCGCGCATGGTT
Organism: Ramlibacter sp.; assembly: GCA_036675435.1. GTDB lineage: Bacteria > Pseudomonadota > Gammaproteobacteria > Burkholderiales > Burkholderiaceae_C > Ramlibacter. Next base: position 480 of record JAKFEZ010000028.1, read on the forward strand.
GAGGCAACCCAGCCGCATGCCCACAACCATCACCACCGGCAGGCGCAGCGCCCGCACCAGGTCGGCCTGGTCCAGGGTCGCGGACAGCGGCGCCGCCCAGCCACCCACGCCTTCCACCACCACCGCATCGGCCGAGGCGCGCAGGCGCCGGTAGGACGCAACGATTTTCCCCAGCTCGATGTCCACGCCAGCCTCGCGCGCGGCGATCTCCGGGGCCAAGGGCTGCGGCAGGGCATACGGATTGAGGTCGGCGTATTCCGGCGGCGGAGCGCTGGCTTCCAGCAAGGCCAGCGCGTCGTCGTTGCGCCAGCCGGCACTGGTTTCCACGCAGCCGCTGGCCACCGGCTTCATCCCTACCGAGCGCAGCCCGCGTGTGCGCAGGACATGCAGCAGGGCGGCGCTCGCGAGCGTCTTGCCCACGCCGGTGTCGGTGCCGGTGATGTAGAAGCTGGTCATGGGCATGGGAAGCGGGGACAGGGCTTCTCCATGATAAGGCGGCCCAAAACCCGCACGGGGCTAAAGGGAATAGAATCCGTTCATGTCTTTCGCCGCCCAGACCCTAGCCGGGACCAAGCCGGAGCAATACGCGCAACTGGCCGCGCAGGCGCGCGCCCTGGTCGAGGGCGAGCCGGACCGCATCGCCAATGCCGCCAACCTGGCCGCGCTGGTGTTCAATTCGCTGCCGGACCTCAACTGGGCCGGTTTCTATCTGTATGACGGCAAGGAACTGGTGGTCGGTCCGTTCCAGGGCCTGCCCGCCTGCGTGCGCATCCCGTTGGACAAGGGCGTGTGCGGCGCGGCGGCGCGCACCCGCCAGACCCAGCGCGTGGCCGACGTGGAAGCCTTCCCCGGGCATATCGCCTGCGATGCGGCGTCGCGCTCGGAACTGGTGGTGCCGCTGGTGCATGGCGGGGAACTGGTCGGCGTGTTCGACCTGGACAGTCCCCGCGTCAACCGTTTCGACGAGGAAGACCAACACGGGCTGGAAGCCATCGCCGCCGCATTCGTGGAGTCGTTGCGATGACCGCAGTCACAGTGAAGATGCGCAATA
>JAKFEZ010000285.1:0-1516 GCA_036675435.1 Ramlibacter sp.
TCATGCGACAGGACGCAGGCGCTGCGCGCGCAGTCTCAGCGCGTTACTGATCACTGACACGGAGCTCAGGCTCATGGCGAGCGCCGCAATCATGGGCGACAGCAACCAGCCCGTGAAGGGATAAAGCAACCCCGCCGCAAGCGGCACCCCAAGCGCGTTGTAGACGAAAGCGAAGGCGAGGTTCTGTTTCATGTTGGCGATGGTCGCCTCCGAGATGATGCGGGCCTGCGCGATGCCGCGCAGGTCACCCTTGACCAGCGTGATCTGCGCGCTGTTCATGGCCACGTCAGTACCCGTGCCCATGGCGACGCCAACATCAGCCTGGGCCAGGGCCGGCGCGTCGTTGATGCCGTCACCTGCCATCGCAACCACATGGCCTTCGCCCTGCAACTGCTTGACAAGCACCAGCTTGTCAGCGGGTTTGACCTCGCCATGCACTTCGTCAATGCCCAGCCGTGCGGCGACTGCCCGCGCTGTGGTGTGACCGTCGCCGGTTGCCATGATGACGCGCAGGCCCGCGGCCTTCAGCGCGGCCAGCGCTTCGGGCGTGCTGGCCTTGACCGGATCCGCCACGGCCAGCAGGCCGGCGAGCTGGCCATCCACCGCGAGGTGCATCACGCTGGCGCCTTCGGCGCGCAGCGCTTCAGCCTGTGTCAGCAGTGTGTCCACCGCGACACCGGCCTGCGCCATCAGTGCCGTGTTGCCGAGCGCGAGCGCCCGCCCGGCCACGCGTCCGCTGACACCGATGCCGCTGGCCGACTCGAAGCTTTCTGGCTTGTCCAGTGAAAGGCCACGCTCGCGTGCAGCGTTCACAATCGCCTCGGCCAGCGGGTGCTCGCTGCCCTGGTCCAGGCTGGCAGCCAGCCGAAGCACCTCGTCGGCGCTGAAACCTGCGGCGGGGACGGCCCGGTCAAACGCCGGCTTGCCGGCCGTCAGCGTGCCGGTCTTGTCGACGATCAGCACATCGACCTTGCGCATGTGTTCGATGGCGGCGGCATCGCGGAAAAGGATGCCCTGGCCCGCAGCCTTGCCGGTGGCAACCATGATCGACATCGGTGTGGCCAGGCCCAGCGCGCAGGGGCAGGCGATAATGAGCACCGCAACAGCGTTGATCAGGCCGTACACCCAGCTCGGCTGCGGCCCGAACATTCCCCAACCGAAGAAGGTCAGCACGGCGATGGCGACGACGGCCATCACGAACCAGCCGGCGACCTGGTCGGCCATGCGCTGCATCGGTGCTTTGGAGCGCTGGGCCTGCGCCACCATCTGCACAATCTGCGACAGCATGGTCTGCGCGCCCACGCGCTCGGAGCGCATGACCAGGGCGCCGCTGGTGTTGAGCGTGGCGCCTATGAGTTTGTCGCCGGGGCGCTTGCTCACGGGCAGGGGTTCCCCGGTCAGCATCGATTCGTCAACGGCGCTGCTGCCTTCGGTGACCACCCCATCGACAGGCACCTTCTCGCCGGGGCGTACGCGCAGGCTGTCGCCCACATGCACATGGGCCAGCGGCACGTCT
>JAKFEZ010000166.1:0-9214 GCA_036675435.1 Ramlibacter sp.
CCGGCGGCGCTGGCGCCATGGATCCATGGTGCCTGCAAATTGCCTGCATGACTGGTAGCGCTATCGTCGATAGAATCGGCCCATGAACCACGAGGACACGCCAACGGACACCCAGACGCGACGAACCCGCCGGGGCAGCGGCGCCGTCACCCTGCATGACGTGGCCAAGCTTGCCGGCGTGGCGCCCATCACCGCATCGCGCGCCTTGAACACCCCCGCCCAGGTTTCGGCCGAGGTGCTGAAGAAGGTCACCGACGCGGTGGAGCGTACCGGCTACGTGCCCAACCGGCTCGCCGGCGGCCTGGCTTCATCGCGCAGCCGCCTGGTCGCGGCGGTGGTGCCCACCCTCAACGGCCCGGTGTTCCTGGAAACCGTGCAAGCCCTGACGGATGCCCTGGCCGAACAGGGCTACCAGTTGATGCTCGGCCAGAGCGGCTATGTGGATTCGCGCGAGGATGCCCTGTTGGAGGCCATCATTGGCCGCCGGCCGGACGGCATTGTGCTGACCGGCATCATGCATTCCCCCGAGGGACGCAAGCGTCTGCTGGCGGCCGGCATACCGGTTGTCGAAACCTGGGACCTCACGCCCACCCCGCTGGACATGCTGGTCGGCTTTTCCCATGTGGATGTCGGGCGGGCGGTGGTCGACTTTCTCTATGCCAAAGGACGGCGGCGCCTGGCGATCGTGGCGGGCGACGACGAGCGTTCGACACGCCGCCACCAGGCCTTCCAGGCGGCGGCACGGGCCGCGGGCCTGCCCGAAGTCCGGATGGTGACCGTGCCCGCGCCGACCACCGCGAAAAGCGGCCGCAGCGCGCTGATCGAGCTGATGCGGGACGCGGGTGACATCGATGCCGTGTTTTGCAGTTCGGACCTGCTGGCGCTGGGCGTTCTGATGCAAGCCCAGGCCAGCGGCATTGCGGTGCCCGGGCAACTGGCCGTCGTGGGCTTCGGCGACCTGGAGTTTGCCGCCGACCTGAACCCCGCGCTGACAACAGTGCGCATCGATGGCACGGCCATTGGCCGGCAGGCCGCCCGGTTCATCGTGGAGCGTGCGGCAGGCCGGCCGGTGGAGCCGCGGGTCGTCGACATCGGCTTCACGATTGTCGAACGGGGCACCACCTGATGCACATCGGGAGTGACCTGGCAATTTGTCTCCGCACCACGCCGAGCAGGCAGCCGGCATAGGCCGCGCTGCGGGCAGGCCGGAATCCGCAGAACAGAGGCCGAAAAAACCGGAAAAGTCAGGGATACGTAATCCCCCGCATCAATTTCTGCTTGCTTTCCTCAAAAGGTAGCGCTACCATTCAGGGCTTCAATGGTAGCGCTACCTTTACCCGGAAACGCTGATTTGTTCACCCCAACCATCTCCTTCTTCACGGACCCTTTCGCATGACCACCCCGCAAGACCTCAAGAAAATCATCTCCTACGGCCTGCTCTCGTTCCCCCTGACCGACTTCGACAGCCAGCTGCGCTTTGCCCCAAAGCCTTTCGCCGAGCGGCTGGAATGGCTCATGCCCTATGGCGCCACCGCGCTGTTTGCGGCCGGCGGCACCGGCGAGTTCTTCTCGCTGGAACCGCAGGAGTACAGCGAGGTCGTGCGCACGGCCATCCAGACCTGCCAGGGCCGCATGCCCATCATTGCCGGCGCGGGCGGCGGCACCACGCTGGCGATTCGCTACGCGCAGGAAGCCGAGCGGCTGGGCGCCCAGGGCATCCTGCTGCTGCCGCACTACCTGACCGAGGCGACGCAGGAAGGCCTGGTGGCGCACATTGAGGCGGTGTGCAAGAGCGTCAGGTTCGGCGTCATCGTCTACAACCGCGCCGGCTGCCGCCTGACGCCGGAGTCCCTGCTGACGCTGGCCGACCGCTGCCCCAACCTGATCGGCTTCAAGGACGGCATTGGCGACATCGAGTCCTTCGTCACGATTCGCCGCAAGCTGGGCGACCGCTTCGCCTACCTTGGCGGGCTGCCCACCGCGGAAGTCTTTGCCGGCGCTTACCAGGCCATGGGTTGCCCGGTCTATTCGTCTGCCGTGTTCAACTTCATCCCCCGCACGGCCATGGAGTTCTACAACGCCCACCATGCCGGCGACACCGCCACCACCAACCGCCTGCTGGACGAGTTCTTCCTGCCCTACATTGCGCTGCGCAACCAGGGCCAGGGCTACGGCGTGAGCATCGTCAAGGCCGGCGCCACGCTGGTGGGCCACACCGCCGGGCCGGTACGCCCGCCGCTGTCGGACCTCAAGCCATCTGAACTCGACCAGCTCGGCCAGTTGATCGCCAAACTCGGTGCCCAGTAAAGCGCCACCATCCCAGGAGACATCTTCATGAGAAAACTGTTATCTGCCCTGATGATGGGTCTGCTAGCTACGGCAAGCGTGCATGCTCAAACCTGGCCCACCAAAAGCGTGTCGCTGGTGGTGCCCTTCCCGGCCGGCGGCTCGACCGACACCGTCGCCCGCGCCATCGGCCCCAAGCTCACCCAAAGCCTGGGACAGCCCTTTGTCATCGACAACAAGGCCGGCGCGACCGGCACCATTGGCGCGACGCTGGTCAAGCGCGCAGCGCCCGACGGCTACACCTTACTCGTGACCTCGCTCGGCCCGCTGGTCATTGCACCGCACCTGATCAAGGGCATGCAATACGACGCACTGAAAGACTTTGACCCCATCGCCGTCGCCGTCCAGGCGCCCAACGTGCTGGTGGTGCCGGCCAACTCGCCCTACAAGACCGTCGGCGCACTGGTGGCCTACAACAAGATAAATCCCGGCAAGATGTCTTTTGCCTCCTCCGGCAACGGGTCGAGCGATCACCTCACGGCCGAGCTGTTCTGGCAGCTGACGGGCACCAGCGGCTCGCACATTCCCTACAAGGGCGGCGCACCGGCCATCACCGACCTGCTCGGCGGGCAGGTCGACGCCTCGTTCCAGAACATCAATGCCGTGGTGCAGCACATCAAATCGGGCAAACTGAAAGCCCTGGCCATCACCTCGCAAAAGCGCTCCGCGATCCTGCCCGACGTACCCACATTCGGCGAAGCCGGCGTGAAGGGCCTGGAGGTGTACTCCTGGCAAGCCGTCGTGGCGCCCAAGGGCCTGCCCGCCGACGTGCGCAACAAGGCACATGCCGCCGTCATTGCCGCGCTCAACGACCCACAGGTCAAGCAGCAATTCGTGGCCGTCGGTTTTGAAATCGTCGGCAACACGCCGGCCCAGTTCGCCGCCTTCCAGCAGCAGGAGTTTGCGCGCTGGAAGAAAGTCATAGACACTGGAAAAATTACCGCCGATTGAGGCCGATTCAAAACGATCAAAACGATCAAAGCGATCAAAGCGATCAAACGATTGAGACAACTTCCATGCCCAACACCTCCACACCCCTGATCACCGAGCTGCGCGTGATCCCGGTCGCCGGCCGCGACAGCATGCTGCTCAACCTGAGCGGCGCGCACGGCCCCTTCTTCACACGCAACCTGCTGATCCTCACCGACAATGCCGGGCGCACCGGCGTGGGCGAGGTGCCTGGCGGCGAGAAGATACGCCAGACCCTCGAAGACGCGCGCCCGCTGGTGGTGGGCCAGCCGATAGGCGCCCACCAGCGCGTGCTGCAGCAGATGCAGCAGCAGTTCGCCGACCGCGACAGCGGCGGGCGCGGGCTGCAAACCTTCGACTTGCGCACCACCATCCACGCGGTGACCGCCGTTGAGTCGGCACTGCTGGATTTGCTGGGCCAGCACCTGGATGTGCCGGTTGCCGCATTGCTGGGCGAAGGCCAGCAGCGCGAGACGGTCGAGATGCTGGGCTACCTGTTCTTTGTGGGCGACCGCAGCAAGACAGACCTGCCCTACAACAGCGAACCGAATGCCGACAATGCCTGGTCGCGGATACGCCACGAAGAAGCACTGACCCCCGAGACCATCGTGCGGCAGGCCGAAGCCGCGCAGGAGCGCTACGGCTTCAACGACTTCAAGCTCAAGGGCGGCGTGCTGCGCGGCGAGGAAGAAATCGAGGCCGTGACAGCGCTGCACGAGCGCTTTCCGAACGCGCGGGTGACGCTGGACCCGAACGGCGGCTGGCTGCTCAAGGACGCCATTCGCCTGATGCGCGACATGAAAAATGTGGTGGCCTACGCCGAAGACCCCTGCGGCGCCGAAGAAGGTTTCTCGGGCCGCGAGGTCATGGCCGAGTTCCGCCGTGCCACCGGCCTGCCCACGGCCACCAACATGATCGCCACCGACTGGCGGCAACTGCAACACGCCCTGTCGCTGCAGTCGGTCGACATTCCGCTGGCCGATCCGCATTTCTGGACCATGGCCGGCTCGGTACGCGTGGCACAAACTTGCCGCGACTGGGGCCTGACCTGGGGCTCACACTCCAACAACCACTTCGACGTGTCGCTCGCCATGTTCACCCATGTCGGCGCCGCAGCGCCAGGCCGCGTGACGGCCATCGACACGCACTGGATCTGGCAGGACGGCCAGCGCCTCACCAAAGAGCCACTGCAAATCGTGGGCGGGCAGGTAGCTGTGCCGAAGAAGCCCGGCCTCGGCGTCGAACTCGACATGGCCGAGGTGGAGAAGGCGCACCAGCTCTACAAGCAGCACGGCCTGGGTGCGCGCGACGACGCAGTCGCCATGCAAAGCCTGATACCCGGCTGGAAATTCAACCCCAAGCGTCCTGCGTTCGATCGCTGAAAATGGACCGCTGAAAACTGAGCGCTGAGAATTGTCCCCCGAACCATACCGAAAGACGACAACCGATGTTTAAAAACCTCATCAACGGCGACTGGGTCGAAGCCCCGGGCGTCACGCGCAACATCAACCCGTCGGACACGCGTGACCTGATCGGCGAATACGCCAAGGCCGACGCCGCCCAGACGAAGGACGCCATTGCCGCTGCACAGGCCGCTTTCCCGGCCTGGTCACTGAGCACGCCGCAGCAGCGCTTCGACATCCTCGACGCGGTGGGCAGCGAGATCCTGGCGCGCCGCAATGAACTGGGCGACCTGCTGGCCCGCGAAGAAGGCAAGACCCTGCCGGAAGCCATTGGCGAAGTCGCCCGCGCCGGCAACATCTTCAAGTTCTTTGCCGGCGAGGCATTGCGGCCCGGCGGTGAAGTCATGCCTTCCGTGCGCCCCGGTATCGGTGTCGAGATCACGCGCGAGCCGGTGGGCGTGGTCGGCATCATCACGCCGTGGAACTTCCCCATCGCCATTCCGGCCTGGAAGATTGCACCCGCCCTGGCCTATGGCAACTGCGTCGTCTTCAAACCCGCCGAACTGGTGCCGGGCTCGGCCTGGGCGCTGGCCGACATCCTGTCGCGCAGCGGCCTGCCCAAGGGCGTGTTCAACCTCGTGATGGGCCCCGGCTCGCAAGTCGGTGCCACCCTGCTGGACGACGCCCGCATCGCCGCCATCACCTTCACCGGCTCCGTCGGCACCGGCAAGCGCGTGGCCGCTGCCTGCGTCGGGCGCATGGCCAAGTTCCAGCTCGAGATGGGCGGCAAGAACCCGATGGTCGTGCTCGACGACGCCGACCTCGGCGTGGCCGTCAACTGCGCCGTGCAAAGCGGCTTCTTCTCGACCGGCCAGCGCTGCACCGCGTCCTCGCGCGTCATCGTGACCGAAGGCATTCACGACCGCTTTGTGGCCGCCGTGGTGGAAAAACTGCGCAGCCTCAAGGTCGACGACGCCCGCAAGACCGGCACCGACCTCGGCCCCGTGGTTGACGCCAGCCAGCTCGCGCAAAACCTGAAGTACGTCGAGATTGCCCGCGGCGAAGGCGCCACGCTGGCCTATGGCGGCGACGCCCTCGAGCACAACGCCGACGGCCAGCCCGGCTTCTACATGCGGCCCGCACTGTTCACCGACACCACGGCCGGCATGCGCATCAACGGTGAAGAGGTGTTTGGCCCGGTGGTCAGCGTGCTGCGCGCCAAAGACTACGACGAGGCCTTGCACCTGGCCAACGACACGCCCTTCGGCCTGGCCGCCGGCATTGCCACGACCTCGCTCAAGCATGCCACCCACTTCAAGCGCCACTCGCAGGCCGGCATGGTGATGGTCAACCTGCCGACGGCGGGAGTGGACTACCACGTGCCCTTCGGTGGCCGCAAAGGCTCAAGCTACGGTCCGCGCGAGCAGGGCCGTTATGCGGCAGAGTTCTACACCACGGTCAAGACGGCTTATACGCAGGCCTGAGGTCCGGGGGGGCCTGAGCACCTGCCGCCAGGCGGTGGCTCAGGCATCGCCATGGCCGCAGTGAGGACAGCCTCCACTGCAAGGCGAATAACCGCGTGGGCACGAGGCTTGCGGCCTTGTCCGACACGCTGCGCGCCGCCATACTGGTAGCTTGAGAAGACATCCTTCGGAGGGTGAACTTTCTGGAGCATCCCATGTCACGCAACACCACCAGCCTCACACGCGCCAAGACCGGCGAAACACTCACCAGCCCGCATCCGCACCCTCCCGACCACGAAGCGGGCGACGACGACAGCGCCAGCACGCTGATCGAGGCGCCCTTGCCGCCCGGCCACAAGCCGGTGCCGCATGATTTTCCCGACGGTGGCGGCAGCGGCGGCGCGGAAGCCTACCGCCGCAAGAAAACTGAACGCTGAACGGCGCCCGCTGCTCCCATGAAGCTGGCCACCTTCAACGTCAACGGCATCAAGACCCGGCTACCCAACCTGCTGTCGTGGCTGGCGAAGGAGTCGCCAGACCTTGTCTGCCTGCAGGAACTCAAGGCGCTGGACGGCGTGTTTCCCCAGGCTGAATTGCGCGAGGCCGGCTACGGTGCCGTGTGGAAAGGCCAGCGCGCCTGGAACGGCGTGGCAATTCTGGCCAAAGACAGCGATCCGGTCGAGATCAGGCGGGAATTGCCGGGCGACCCTGGCGACGACCAGAGCCGCTACCTGGAAGCCGCGGTGAACGGCATCATCGTGGCCTGCCTCTACCTGCCCAATGGCAACCCACAACCGGGACCCAAGTTTGACTACAAGCTCGCCTGGTTCGAGCGTCTGAACCGGCACGCACAGGCGCTGTACCAGTCCGGCCAACCGGTGGCGCTGGCGGGGGACTTCAACGTGGTGCCCACCGACTTCGACATCTACAGCCCGAAGTCGTGGCTGAAGGACGCGCTGCTGCAGCCCGAAAGCCGCGAGGCCTATGCCAGACTGCTGTCGCAGGGCTGGGTCGACAGCCTGCGCTACCTGCATCCCGACGAGCGCATCTACACCTTCTGGGATTATTTTCGCCAGCACTGGCAAAAAAACTCGGGGCTGCGCATCGACCATATCCTGCTCAACGCCGAACTGGCGCCGCGCCTCAAGGGCGGCGGGGTAGACCGATGGGTGCGCGGGGAAGAACACGCCAGCGACCACGCACCGGCCTGGGTTGAACTGGCTGAATAAGACGCGGCACAGGCATAGCCTTCAGGCACAAAGCCTTCGCGATCCTGATCCGATAGTGACCCGGTGATGAACCGATGGCATCAAGGCGTCAGCCCGACAGCACAGCCTGCTCCATCCGCAGGGCGGGCTGAAACGCCCCCACAACCCCGAGGTCAACACCGCGCCGGGCCTGCAGCAGCGCCGCCAGCCACTCGTCGATCAAGGCCGGGTCGGTGATGGTCTTGAGCAACTGGTAGGCGACCTCGGCTTCAGGAAAACGGCGGCGCAAAAAATTCAGCCACTGCTTGAGCCGGCCGGGCCGGGCGCGCGCATCCAGCCGGCTGCAGACCAGATGCCAGAAATCCGCCAGCAGCGGCACAAGCTCCGCCCAGGTGATGCCCGGCTCCTGCCCGCCAGCGGCCGGGTGACCCATAGCCGCCTTGATGGCCAGGCCCAGGCCGGGGTCGGCCACCGCGCCGCGGCCAATCATCAGCATGCTGCAGCCCGAGGCTTCCCGGCAGCGCCGCGCGTCCTCCACCGTCCAGATTTCGCCATTGGCCACCACGGGAATCCGCACCGCGGCGCGGATGTCGGCGATACGCTCCCAATAAGCGGGTGGCCGGTAGGCCTGTGCCTTGGTACGGGCGTGCACCACCAGCTCGCCGGCGCCGCCCTCTTCAATCGCCAGCGCACATTCGACGGCGCGGGAGTCGTCGCTGTAGCCCAGCCGCATCTTGGCCGAGACCGGCATGTCAGCCGGCACGGCGCGGCGTACCGCGCCGACGACGGCTGTCAGGGTTTCGGGTTCCCTGAGCAGGGACGCACCGCCGCCGTGGCGGTTGACGATTGCTGCAGGGCAACCGAAGTTGAGGTCAATGCCCGCGGGCCCGAGCGTGGCCAGCCGTGCCGCGTTCTCGGCCATGCAGCCCGGGTCAGAGCCCAACAGCTGCGCGCGCACCGGCACGCCGGCCAGCGTGCGGCCACCGTTGTGCAGCTCGGGCACGATGCGGGTGAACACGCGCTCGGGCAAGAGCTGGTCAGTGATGCGGATGAACTCGGACACGCAGCGGTCTATGCCGCCGACCCGCGTCAGGATGTCGCGCAGGACAAAGTCCAGCAGGCCCTCCATCGGGGCCAGCAAGACTGTGGCGTGCGGTTCAGCCTTCATCTCGTCAAACTTCTCGAACTTCTCAAACTTTTATTTGGCCGCCAGCCGCCACAGCGACGTGACTTCCGCTGCGCGCGCTGCATGCAGCGGGTCGGTCGGGTCCGAGGCTTTGGGGTGATGCGGTTGCGCGTCGAGCCGTTCCACCACCTTGAGTCCCGCAGCGTCAATCGCAGCCAGCAGCCACGCGCGCGTGCGCAGGCCCAGGTGTTCGGCAATGTCGGACAGGATCAGCCAGCCTTCGCCCTTCGGTTCCAGGTGCGCTGCCAGACCGTTGAGGAACCCCAGCAGCATGCGGCTGTCTTCGTCATACACCGCGTGCTCGACCGGCGAGCCGGGACGCGCCGGCAACCACGGCGGATTGCAGACGATGATGTGGGCCCGGCCTTCGGGGAACAGGTTGGCCTCGCGCACTTCGACTTGCGGAAACCCGAGCCGTTTGAGGTTGTCCCGCGCACAGGCCAGCGCACGCGGGTCCTGGTCCGTGGCCACCACGCGCTGCACGCCGCTGCGCAGGGCCAGCACAGCGGCCAGCACGCCGGTGCCGGTGCCGATGTCAAAAGCCAGCAGGTCATCGGTGCCCTCGCGCACGGGCGCCTGAGCCACCAGGTCAATGTATTCGCCGCGCACCGGCGAGAAAACGCCGTAATGCGGATGGAT
>JAKFEZ010000267.1:0-40286 GCA_036675435.1 Ramlibacter sp.
GACGGCTTCGCCGGTCCCTTGACGGTGGAGATGTTCAAGGGCGGCCAGTCCAACCCCACCTACAAGCTCATGACGCCAGGCCAGAGCTATGTGATGCGCGCCAAGCCCGGCCCGGTCGCCAAGCTGCTGCCCTCGGCCCATGCCGTGGAGCGCGAGTTCGCGGTGATGCGCGGACTGGGCGGCACCGACGTGCCGGTGCCCCGCATGCACTGCCTGTGCGAGGACGAATCGGTGATCGGCCGGGCTTTCTACGTGATGGAATTCATGCAGGGCCGGGTGCTGTGGGACCAGGCTTTGCCGGGCATGGCGCCCGCCGAACGCCGCGCGATCTATGACGAGATGAATCGGGTCATCGCCGCGCTGCATACGGTGAAGTTCACCGAGCGCGGCCTGGCCGGCTACGGCAAACCCGGCAACTACTTCGACCGGCAGATCGGGCGCTGGAGCAAGCAGTACGTCGCTTCGGTGACCCAGCCCATCCCCGAGATGGACCGCCTGATCGAATGGCTGCCGGCGCACATCCCGGCTGGCGCGCGCGACGAAAGCATGGTCTCCATCGTCCACGGCGACTACCGCCTGGACAACCTGATGTTCGACGCCGCGCAGCCCCGCATCATCGCCGTTCTCGACTGGGAGCTGTCCACCCTGGGCCATCCGCTGGCCGACTTCAGCTACCACTGCATGGCCTGGCACATCCCCCACGGCTCGTTCCGCGGCATCGGCGGGCTGGACCACGCGGCCTTGGGCATTCCGGGCGAAGACGACTACATCCGCCGCTATTGCGAGCGCACGGGGCTGGCCACGACGGACGCGCTCAAGGCCGACTGGAACTTCTACATGGCCTACAACATGTTCCGTATCGCCGCCATCCTGCAAGGCATCGCCAAGCGGGTGGAAGACGGCACCGCCTCCAGCGCGCAGGCCGCCAGTTCGGGCGCCAGCGCGCGCCCCATGGCCCAGTTGGCTTGGCAGTTTGCGCAGAAAGCCTGAAGGCGTCCGCCCTTTCGATCAGCATCACCCGAGGAAAACCAGATGGACTTCGAATACTCCGCCAAGACCCGTGAACTTCAGGCCAGGCTGCTGCAGTTCATGGACGGCAATATCTACCCGGCCGAAGACGATTACCACCAGGAACTCATCGCCAATACCCAGGCGGGCAAGCGCTGGAGCGCGCTGCAGACCATCGAAAAACTCAAGCTCAAGGCGCGCGCCGCCGGCCTGTGGAACCTGTTCCTCCCGGTGGACAGCGCCTCGGCTTCCGGCTATCAGGGCGCTGGCCTGACGAACCAGGAGTACGCGCCCCTGGCCGAGATCATGGGCCGGGTGCCATGGGCCAGCGAGGTGTTCAACTGCTCGGCCCCCGACACCGGCAACATGGAAACCATCGCGCGCTACGGTTCGCAGGACATCAAGGCGCGCTGGCTCAAGCCTTTGCTCGAAGGCCAGATCCGCTCGGCATTCGCCATGACCGAGCCCGAAGTGGCCTCGTCCGATGCCACCAACATCTGCACGCGCATCGAGCGCCAGGGCGACGAGTACGTGATCAACGGCCACAAGTGGTGGATCTCTGGGGCCGCCGACCCGCGGTGCGCGGTGTACATCACCATGGGCAAGACCGACCCGGAGGCGCCCCGCCACTCGCAGCAAAGCATGGTCATCGTGCCTGCCGACGCCAAGGGCATCCGCATCGTGCGCCCGCTGACCGTGTTCGGCTACGACGACGCGCCGCACGGCCACGTGGAGATGTATTTCGAGAACGTGCGGGTTCCCGTGGACAACATCCTGCTGGGCGAAGGCCGCGGTTTTGAGATCGCGCAGGGCCGCCTCGGCCCGGGCCGCATCCACCATTGCATGCGCCTGATCGGGCTGGCCGAACGCGCGCTCGAACTGATGTGCCGGCGTGCCTTGTCTCGCGTGGCCTTCAACAAGACGGTGGCGCAGCAAGGCGTGACGCAGGAGCGCATTGCCGAAGCCCGCTGCAAGATCGACATGGCGCGCCTGCTCACGCTCAAGGCGGCTTGGCTGATGGACGTGGCGGGTAACAAGGTGGCCAAGAACGAGATCGCGATGATCAAGGTGGTCGCGCCCAACATGGCGTGCCAGGTCATCGACTGGGCCATGCAGGCGCACGGCGGTGGCGGCGTCAGCGGTGATTTCCCGTTGGCCTACGCCTATGCCGGAGCGCGCACGCTGCGCTTTGCCGATGGCCCCGATGAAGTTCACCGCCACGCCATCGCCAAGTGGGAACTGGGCAAGTACGGCGCCTACGGCCGCGACGCCGAGGCCGCGATCACTCGCGGCTGAATAGTCGCCCCCACGCTCACTTCGTTTGCTGCCCCCCGAGGGGGCCCAGCCCACCTTGGGAGCGGCCCGGCGGTGGTCTGATGTTCGCCCCCACGCTCACTTCGTTCGCTGCCCCCCGAGAGAGTCTCAGCGCTCGGCCGGCAATCCGCCCAGGGCGGATTCGCAGCAGCTGGTGAAGATGCGCGCGGCGTGTTGCAGCGTGGCCAGGTCGGCGGGGCTGTACTCCATGCGCAGGTAAGCCTTGCCACGAAGCAGCAGGATCATGAACGGCACTTCGGGTGACGGCGCCGGCTCTGGCCAATCCAGCATCAGCTGGGCCAGCGCCGGATCGACCCAGGCCAGCGCGTTGTCGCGATGATCGGTCAGCACGCTGAAACGGGTCCAGAAGGCGGAAGGCAGGCCATCCCAGCCTACCTCGTCGAACATCGCCAGCCAGCGCATTTCTTCCGGCAGGTTGGGGTCGGCCGAGGTTTGCAGCTGATCGGTGTAGAGCTGGTACGCCTTCTTTTCCAGCGCCTCCTTGAGTGGCCGGTTCATGACGAGCACCGCCACGTCGTCCTGAACGCCGAGTTCGGCGCGGGCCCGCACTTCTTCCCCCAGGATGTAATTGCGCGTGGGCCGCCCCAACTGAAGGCGCCAGGGCTTGCCGCTGACACTGCCTTCAAGGGCGATGCCCTGCCCCTTGCCTTCCACTGAAAAAGCAAAGCCCTGGGTGGATGCCCACTCCGACACAGGTCCGTGCGCCGCCCGCGAGGCAGGCCCCTCGCGCCCGGTCGAGTCCTGCGTGGCCGACTTTGAAAAAGCCTTTTTGATGCGGTCGAACATGAGGCTGGCGTTTCCCCTAAAGTCGCATTATTAGATGAAACTCAGCAGGAGGTCATTTGTGATCGACGTTTTTTCCTGGCCAACGCCCAACGGCCACAAGGTCCACATCATGCTGGAGGAATGCGGCCTGGCGTATCGGGCCATTCCGGTGAACATCGGCACGGGCGACCAGTTCGTGCCGGCCTTCCTGAAAATTAGCCCCAACAACAAGATCCCCGCGATCACCGATCCCCAGGGCCCGGACGGCAAGCCGATTTCAATGTTCGAATCGGGCGCCATCCTGGTCTACCTGGCCGCCAAGACCGGCAAGTTGATGCCGCAAGGCGACCGGGCCAAATATGAAGTGCTGCAGTGGCTGATGTTCCAGATGGGCGGGGTCGGGCCGATGCTGGGCCAGGCCCACCACTTTCGCATGTACGCGCCCGAGAAGATCGACTACGCCATCGAGCGCTATACCAATGAGGCCACGCGTCTGTACGGTGTGATCGACCGCCGCCTGTCGCAAAGCGCCTACCTGGGCGGCGACGACTATTCCATCGCGGACATCGCGACTTTTCCCTGGCTGCGCAGCTGGGAAAACCAGGGCATCGTGCTGTCTGAGTTTCCGCACCTCAAGGCCTGGTTCGACAAGATGGCAGACCGGCCGGCCGTGCAGCGCGGCGTGAAGGTGCTGGCCGAGATGCGCCGGCCCATTACCGGCGAAAAGGAGCGGGAAATACTTTTCGGCAAGACGCAGTACCAGAGGCGCTGACGCGCCGG
This sequence comes from Ramlibacter sp., assembly GCA_036675435.1. Classification (GTDB taxonomy): domain Bacteria; phylum Pseudomonadota; class Gammaproteobacteria; order Burkholderiales; family Burkholderiaceae_C; genus Ramlibacter. The sequence goes on from JAKFEZ010000267.1 coordinate 3,889, forward strand.
CGCATCACTCCCGCAGCACCAGCAAAGGCGCCAGCATGGCGACGTTGTTGATGCCCAGCTTGTCGAAGATGCCCCGCACCTGGGTGCGAATCGTCTCCGGCGACCGCTCGAGCTTGGCCGCCACCTGTTTTTGGGTAAGGCCGCTGACCAGGAGCCGGGCCACCAGGAACTCCCGCGCGCTCAGGTCGTCCACCTTCTCGCGTGCCCTGGCCTTGAGAAACAGCAGGCCGCGTTCCAGGCTGCGACGCACCACCACATGGGCGCCGGCCACCTGGTTGTCCTCGGCCATCAGCCGGTCCAGCAGCGCTTGCGGCAGGCGCGCCTCGTCCTGCATGGGCCACTCGCCCTGGATCAGTTCGCGGAAGCTCTTGTCCGCGTGATAAAGAACGCCGCGGCCGTCGGCGATGGCTACCCGCCACTTCTCCCGGGCCACGTCGCCGGTCAAGCGATCCAGGTGCACCAGCCGGTTGATGGCCAGCGCCTGCATCAGGTGCGGCGCGATGCAGGCGAGCAGTTCGGTCTCGGTGGGGGTGCAATGCTCGTTTTCGCCTGCGCGATACAGCGACACCCACTGCACGAAGCGCGTGATCGGGTTGATGTCGGAGGTGATGAAGAAATTCTCGTGCCGAAAATCGTGCAGGAACTTGCGGTAATCGTCCAGTTCCGGCTGCGGGAAATCCGCGTTGGTGTTGAAGGCGATGGTCGCCGTCGGTTGCGAGGACACCTGCACGGCGGCGGTGTCCAGGTGCTTGACCTTCTCGTAGGCATCGATCATGGCCTGCGTGGTGTTGTGCAGGTGCAGGCTGTGAATGTCGATGCCCGACGCCGTCATGGTCGCCGTGCCCCACATCGAGGAGTCGAACGGCAGGTACTGTTTGACCGCCGTGAGGATGGCGTCCTGGAACTCGTGAACGGGGAGTTCCTGCGCCTGCCGGTAAATCGTGAGAAGAAGGTGGCTGTACTCGGAGAGAACCGTCTTTTTCATACTGCTGGTACTGCTTTCGGCTTGATACCGCCGGTAACACGCATCTTAGGACAAGTGACCAGGAAAACGAACAAGGAATGTTCATCAGGTGCAAACGCCCAACACCAATTCGTCTGATCCGCCCTTTTATGGAGCAACTGGTGATTCCAATTCCGACCGCCCATTCCTAACATCGGCCCAGGTTCTCTTCGCCTACCGTCTTGTTTCATCGGGGAGACAGAAAGAAGTCATGAATCGCACCGCCATTTTGCTGGCGATGTCTGCAGGTCCGCGAAGGATGATCTACGCCCTCGCCGCGCTTGTCGGCCTGCACCTTCTGGGAGAACTGATCGTCCGCGGCTTGGCCCTGCCGGTGCCGGGTGCGCTGGTCGGCATGCTGCTGTTGTTGGGCGCGCTGTCATGGCAAGGACGGACACCCGCCGCATTGGTCCGAGTGGGCGGCACGTTGCTGCGCCACATGATGTTGCTGCTGGTCCCCACGCTGGCCGGCGTGATGGTGCATGCGCAGCGCGTTTGGTCCGAGGGCTTGTCCTTTCTTGCCGCCTGCGTCGCCGGAGCAGCGGTCACGCTGGCGATCACCGCAGCAACGCTGAACTGGATGCTGAAGCGGGCCGCCAGGCGGACCAGCCCGCGGGAGGTTGCGCCGTGAGCACGCTGGGTCCGGCGCTTGTGTGGCTGGCGCACTCTCCGGTGCTGTGGCTGCCGCTGACCATTGCTACTTATGCCGCCGCGGTCTGGCTGTACCGCCGCAGCGGCGGGAGCCCCTTCCTGATCCCGGTTCTGACGGCAGTGCTGCTCGTCGTCCTCGTACTGGCGCTCTCCGGCACCCCCTACCGGGCGTATGCCGACAGCACCGCCGCGCTGACCTTCCTGGTCGGTCCGGCCACCGTGGCACTGGCCATCCCCTTGTACCTGCAGGCGGCCCGCCTCACGCGGATCTGGCTGCCGGTCGCCGTCGCCTTGCTGGCCGGCTCAGTGGCGGCCATGGTCTCGGCGGTCGTGATCGGATGGGCGCTGGGCGCTTCGCCCCAGACGCTGCTGTCGCTCGTCCCGAAGTCCGCCACGATGCCGATGGCCATTCCGGTGGCTGAACGCCTGGGTGGCGTACCGGCGCTGGCCGCGCTGGCGGTGGCGGTGACCGGCATCGCCGGCACGATCATGGCGCGGCCCCTCCTCGACCTACTGCGCATCCGGGACGCGGCGGCGCGCGGCTTCGCCATCGGCGTCGCGGCGCATGCCATCGGCATGGCGCGCGAGCTGCAGGATCATCCCGCGGCCGGCACTTACGCCGCCCTCGGCATGGGTCTCAATGGCATTGCAACCGCATTGCTGGCGCCTGTTGGGTTCGGCCTTCTTCGGTGGCTCGGCATGCTGTAGCCAAAGCGCCAGACGCCGCCGGCGGGCGGCGATTTTCAGCCGGCAGAGGCTGCGTGCCTGGCCACTATGACAAGCGTCCCGAGAAGTAGAACGACCAGCAGGAAGGCGACCGCAAGCAGGACCAGCGGATTTCCATTCGGCGGGTCGACCCTGTTGCGGTCACCGAGGCCGATGAAGCTCCAGAGGACCATCTTCACTTCTTTCAGGATGTTCATACGCGTTCTCTCTACCGGGCTTTCTGGACGTCGAGTGGCTGCACCGCGGGGGCGGCGTTCCCCCACGCGCTGCGCACGTAGCTCGCAACCGCGGCAATTTCGGCATCAGTCAGACTCTGGCCGAACGGCGGCATGCCGAAGGGGCGCGGATGGCCGGCGGTGGTCGCAGGGAAGCCGCCGCTGAGAATGACGCGCACCAGGTTGGCACTCGAGTCCATCGTCACCGTCCGGTGCCCGGCCAGTGCGGGATAAGCGGACCCAGCACCTTCGCCCTGCTTGCCGTGGCACTGCGCGCAGTCGTTCGCGTACAGGCGGGCGCCGAGTTCCAACACAGCGGTGCCCGCACGCTGCCCTCTCGGGCCGCGCGGATCGGGTTGCGGCAAGTCCTTGAGGAAGGCGGCCATGGCGCGCAGGTCGGCATGGTCCAGGTGCTGCGTGCTGCTGAATACCACCTCGGCCATGGGTCCCATCGCGGCCCCATGCGGCGAATCGCCGGTCTTGAGCAGCCGCACGATGTCGTCGACCGGCCAGTCCTGCACGCCGGCCTCCGCCGGGGAGGCGAGCGAAGGCGCATACCAGTTCTGCATCGGAATGAGGCCGCCACTGAGCTCCATCTGGTTGTTGGTCGCGCCGAAGGCGTTGCGCGGCGCATGGCAGGCCTGGCAATGGGCCAGCCCGCGCACCAGGTAGGCGCCCCGGTTCCACTCCGCGCTCCTAGCGGGCTGGGGCTGAAACTCGGCCGGCGAGAAGAACAGCGCACGCCACACCGCCAATGCGGCCTGCTGGTTGTAGGGAAAACGCAAGGCGTGTTCCCGGTTCTGCTGCTGCACGGCCGGCTGGCTTTGCAGGAAGGCGTACAGCGCGTCGGAGTCTTCCCGGGTGATCAGCGTGTATTCGGGGTAAGGGAATGCCGGGTACAGCAAGCGCCCATCCCTGGAGCGGCCGTGGTGCATCGCGCGCCAGAACTCCGCCGAGGTCCAGTTGCCAATGCCGGTCTCGGGATCCGGCGTGATGTTGCCGGCGAAGACGGTACCGAAAGGAGTCACGATGCCCTTGCCACCTGCGAAGGCGGGGCCGCCCCGTTCGGTGTGGCATGCCGCGCAGTTGCCGGCCCGAGCGAGGTAGGCGCCGCGCTCCAGCAGCTGCGGGGTGACGGAAACGCCGGCTGGCTGGGCCGCGAGAGGCTGCTCGGCTCGCACGTTGAGCCAGGCCACCAGCACTGCCGCCACCAGGAGCCCCACGACCAGGGCCGCCAGCGTCTTGAGCCATAGTGAGCGCCTGGTCATTGCACGCCACTCCCGCAGTTCAACGGAAGCTTCGCCCGCAGGGACCCCGCCGCCGCCGGGCCGGACGGCACGGGCTGCGAAGACAGCCAGACCGCGGCGGCGGTGACATCCTCCGACGAAAGCCGCTTGGCGACTTCCGCCATGCAGTCCGGTTGCGCAGCGCGCCGCAAGCCGGTGCGCCAGGCGCCAAACTGCGCCAGCACATAATCGCGCGGCAACCCGAGCAGCCCCGGCATGCCCGGGTTGACACCGGTCATCGCAACGCCGTGGCATTGCGCACAGGCAGGGATGCCGCGCTGCGGGTCGCCGTGGCGCACCAACTGCTCGCCGCGTGCCAGCACCGCGGCCGGCGCCCCCGTCGTCTGCGGCGCTGGGTAGGGCAGATCGAGGGCGGCGAAATACCCGGCGATATCCCGCAGGTAAGCATCCGACATGTGATCGACCAGATACGCCATCGTCGCGTTGCTGCGCCGGCCCTCGCGGAAGTTGACCAACTGGTTGTACAGATAGGCGGCCGGCTTGCCGGCGATGCGCGGGAAGAACCCCTGATTGGTGGCGCGCCCCTCCTTGCCGTGGCACGCCACGCAAGCCTGCATGCGTTGGGCCATGTCGTCGGGGACGGTGGCGGCGGCTGCGGGCGCACCGGCAACGAGCGAAACGAGAAACGCGCCGGCGAGCAGCCAGCCGCGCAGGGGGAGAAGTGACTGTGGATTCAGCATGGAGACGCATCGATTCTGATGGCACGGTCTACTTCCGTGCAGACTCAGATGGACGCGATTCGGGCATATCAGTTGCCCGCTGCGATTTGCGCCGTGTTCAGGGATTGACCAGCTCGCTATAAAAGGTGGGCAATGCGAACAGCGCGCCGTGTACTTCAGGGTTGTAGTAGCGCAGTTCCTCGATGCGCCGCTCCTGCAACCGCCAGCGGACTTCCGCTGGGGAGATGGAGGTCGGCAGCAGCACGTCGGAAGCCACGGCCAGCGACCAGTACGCGCCGTACAGCGGAATGTGTAGCCCATAGGCCGAGACGTGGGCGAACGTGCGCCGCAAGGCAGCCGCCAGGGAACGCACCTGGGCCGGCTCGAAGAACGGTGCGCCAAGGTGCAGCACCAGGGCGCCACCGGGCGCCAGCACACGCCGCACCTGCTCGAAGAAGGCGGCGGTATAGAGCGGGCCCGCCGGTGTCTCGGGGTCCGTGAGGTCCAGCATCACCAGGTCGAAGCGATCCGGCGTGGCGCGAACGAACGCGGCCGCATCCTCGCAATGCACACGCACCCGCGGATCGTTCAACGCCCCCCGGTGGATGGATTGCAGCTCCCTGCGCGCGACTTCGATCACGATCGGATCGAGGTCAACCAGGGTGACCTCTCGCACTGTCGGGTGCTTGAGCAGCTCCTCTGCCGCACCGCCGTCGCCACCGCCGAGAATGAGGACGCGCGCGGGCGACGGGTGCGTGATCGCGGCAGGATGGACCAGCGCCTCGTGATAGAAGAACTCGTCGCGCTCGGACGTCATGTAGCGCCCGTCCAGCAAAAGAGTGCGTCCCAGTTGGGGAGACTCCAGCAGTTCCAGCTGCTGGAAAGGCGTGCGCTGCGAAAGCAGGCGCTTCGAAAACCGGAAGCCGTACAAGCTGTCTGCGTTCAGCGACTCGAGCCTCACCCCGGCGCCTTCGGCGGACTCCTGTTCGCTTCCACGCTGGAGCTCCTGAAGCTGCGCCCGGTCGGGCTCGAACGCCCGCTGCAGAACGTCCAGCAGTTCGCGGGCCTTGCCGGAGTTGTCGCCGGAGAAGTTGCAGACGTAGACATCCAGCGTGACACCCCCGCGCTCCGGCCAGGTATGTATCGCGAGATGCGACTCCGCGAGCAGCAGCATCCCAGTGACGCCACCGGGCGAGCCCTGGTGTGGCGCAAAGGTATGCCACCGCTCCCCCACGAGCGTCAGGCCGACCCGCTCGGTCTCCGTGCGGCAGAGAAGCCCGAGCCGGTCCGCGTCCGTCATGAGTGCTGCCGAAGACCGGCAGTCGTAGAGATCAGCAGTGAGATGCAAGCCGTTCATGTCAATGGACTCCTTGTAAAAGCGACGTGGTGATGCCCGTTTGGTCCTGACGCGATGGCAGGAAACAAGCGGCCAGCGAGCACAACAGCGTGTTCATCCGTTCAAGGTCCCCCAGGAGGTCGAGGTAAACGGCGCTGGACGCCACACTACTGGCGTCGCCTGACGAAAGCCGCTCCAGGTGGGCAGCTTCGTAGCTTCGTTCGAGGTCTCGAAATGCCTTGTCGGCCGTCGCCAGCGCATGCGCCAGGCTCGCATCACGTTCGAGCAGAAGATTCACCGCCAGCCTCATGTTGCGCATCAGCAGGGTGTGCAGGCTGCACACTTCCGCGATGGCGTGGCCGGAAAACGTGCCTCTGGAGACAGGGGCCCGCACTTCGAGGTCGCGAAGGACACGCTCCACCGTGTCGGCAACCTGCTCAAGGGCAATGCCGAACGTCATCGATTCGTTCCAGCGGCGTTCCTCGTCTTGAGACAGACGCCCGCGCCGGACCGCAGCAAGGTAGTGCTTCACCTCGCCATAGCAGTTGTCCACAGCGTCGTCCATGTTGCGCACCGACCGCGCCAACGCAGCGTCGTTCCGCAGGACTACCTCCAGCAAGCCACGCAGCATCGGCTCCACCATGTCCGCGAGCCGCGCGACCTCGCGCACGGCGCAGGTGAGCGCGACCGAGGCGACTGGCAGTGCATGCGGATCCAGGCGCGGAATGCGGTTCTGCGTTCCCGGACCGGATCGGCCCGGCAGCCATCGGCTCAGCGCTGCAAGCACGGGCCGGGCCGGCCCGGCGCAGACGAGCGCGACGACGAGGGTGAACAGCAGGTGAGCGGCAGCCAGCCATAGCGCGGCGTCCGAACCGAGCGGCGGGATCCACGCCCGCGTGCCAATAAGCGCCAGTACGCCACAAGCGACGAATGCGGCCTTGACGTAGATGAGCCCGGCGGCGGCGTGCCGCGCTGCCACCGGCGCCTTGGCGCTGGCAGTAAGTGCCAGAATGCCGCTACCCAAGTTGGCGCCCAGCATCATCGCAAGGGCCACGTCGAAGGGCAACGCACCTTTCGAAGCGAGGAGTCCCAGCAGCAAGACCGTGGCCAGGCCGGAGCGAAGCAGGAGAGACACCACCGTCCCAAGTGTTGTCGCCAGCAGCAGGTCGTCGCTCAAGGCGCCAGCCGCGGCGGACAGGGCGTGCTCAGTTGTCGGGGAACCGCTCGACGCAGCGAGCAGCTTCAGTGACATCAGTGCCAACGCCGCGCCCAATAGCGCCCGGCCGGCCGCCACGCGCGTCGTACCGTCGGCCAGGCACAACAGCAACCCGGCAATCAGGAGCAGTTGGTACGCTCCAGGGGGGTTTGCCGCCAGCAGGACGGCAGCCAGGCCGCCGCCCGCTTCTGCCGTCAGCAAGGCAAAACCTGCGACGTGACTCGCCGGCACGCGAACAAGCGCGGTGACCCAGCTGCCCCCGGTGATGCGGAGAACAGAGGCGCGGAGCAGCGCCAGCCCGATCAGCAGCAAGGCCAGTGCGGCCGCGAGGTCCAGCAATTGGGCGCTCAAAATGCGACGCGCTCTTTGCCTGGCGTGGGGCCGGAGATGGTGCGGGCAAGCCTATGCCCGGCAGCTGAAATGACACTCAAGAAAGCACTCCTTCGCATGGAGCACGCGCAAACGCACAAGGCGTGGCGTGAAGAGCGCGGATGGCGCCCGGCGATTCAGAGTTGCGCTGTCAGGGGGTGGGGGTGAATCGCCGGGCCGAGGAAAGTGCTGTCGGGCACCGGCACATGCCCGCATCGGCACCCGCTGCACGTGCCGCACGGCGGCTCGCATGGGGCATGCGAGTGCTCGGGCCGTTGGAGAGGTGCAGAATGGGTAAGCGGTTCACGCGGCAGAGTCTATAGCTCCGGCGTGATTTCGACAAACCAGTGGGTCAGAAACCCGTGCATCCTTGCCAGAATAGCATTGACATCCATTGACATCCATTGACGTCCGGGTCGCCCGTCGGCGAATCACGTAGCGGCTTCCATGGGCCTTATGGTCGAACGCAAGCGGGCGCAATGGCGGGCGACAAGCGGCGCCTGGGCAGCTCTGGCATTGAAATGAAAAAATACGAACAACTGGCCCATGACATCGAAGAGCTGGTGACTGCGGGAACGCTGGTGCCCGGCGATCGCCTGCCATCCGTGCGAGAGAGCGTCAGCCGGCGGGGTGTCAGTGCATCGACGGTGTTCGAGGCCTATTACCTGCTGGAAGCGAGGGGCGTGGCGGAGGCCCGCCCGAGATCCGGCTATTTCGTCAAGGCGCCGCGTTCCAAGGGCCAGGAGCCGCACTCGCCCGCCCCGCGCGAGGAGCCGACTACCGTGGCCGTGTCCGACCTGGTGCTGGAAGTGCTCGCCTCGATTCGCGACCGGGACGTGGTCCCGATGGGTTCGGCCTTCCCCAGCCCCCTGCTGTTCCCGCTGGATCGCCTCGCGCGGGGAGGCGCGGCGGCGATGCGAACGCTCGATCCGAACGAACTGCTGGAAGACATTTCCCCGGGCAACGAGGCATTGCGCCGGCAACTCGCCCTGCGGTACGTCGCCAATGGCACTGGGGTCAACACCGACGAGATCATCGTCACGAGCGGTGCCATGGAAGCGCTCAATCTCTGCCTTCAGGTCGCGACGCAGCCTGGAGACCTCGTGGCGATCGAGTCCCCCGCGTTCTACGGCTGCCTTCAGGCGCTGGAGCGGCTCCGGCTGAACGCTGTGGAGATTTCCACACACCCGCGGGAGGGCGTGCAGCTCGAAGCACTGCAGCAGGCGCTCGCACGGCATCCGGTCAAAGCCTGCTGGTTCATGCCGAATTTCCAGAATCCCACCGGGTCCCTGATGCCGGTGGAGAAGAAGAGGGCCCTGGTCGACCTGCTTGCGCAGCAAGAGGTGCCACTGATCGAAGACGATGCCTATGCGGAGCTGTATTTCGGAAGCCGGCGGCCACCGCCGGCCAAGGCCTTCGACAGCAAGGGCCTGGTGATGCACTGCAGCTCGTTCTCGAAGTGCCTGGCCCCTGGGTACCGGGTGGGCTGGGCAGCTGCGGGCCGCTTCGCCCGCGCCGTGGAGCGGCTGAAGCTGATGAGTACCTTGTCCGTGGCCGTACCGTCGCAAGTAGCGGTTCTCGACTACCTTCAGCACGGCGCCTTCGACAAGCATCTGCGCGGCTTGCGCGCGACGCTGGCGCAGCGGCAGCAGCAGGCGCTGGAATTCGTGGATCGCTACTTCCCGGCCGGCACGCGGATCACACGTCCTGAGGGCGGCTACTTCCTTTGGGTGGAACTGCCTGCCGGCGTAGACGCATTGCAGCTGCAGAGCCTCGCCCTGGCCTGCAATATCAGCATCGCGCCGGGTCACATGTTTTCAACGGCGTCGCACTTCAACAATTACGTGCGTCTCAACTACGGCCATCCCGCGGCCGAACAGCTCCGGGACTCGATCAGGAAGCTTGGCGAACTCGTTAAAGGGTTGGCTGCGCAGCCCAACCCATGACCACCGCCGACGGGCTGTTCCGGCGGATCCCGCGGCGCAGCTTAGAATAGCGGCTTCGGAGCGTAGCGCAGTCTGGTAGCGCATCTGGTTTGGGACCAGAGGGTCGTAGGTTCGAATCCTATCGCTCCGACCAGAACAAGAAAGGCCCCATCGGGGCCTTTCTGCCGTTTGACTGCCCGTAGCTCAGTTGGATAGAGCAACAGCCTTCTAAGCTGTGGGTCGGGGGTTCGATTCCCTCCGGGCAGGCCACTCAGAGCTTGACGTACTGATACTCGACGGCCTGGGCATTGATGCCGCGGTCCGGCGGCGCGATCCAGCCGGCCATCTTGCCCGGGTCGGTCACGCGCTGCATGAGGCTCTTGACGAAGCTGTTGTCTTCATCGCTCGGCAGCCACTCACCGCGGCGCGCATCGAACTCGGCCTGGCTGATCGGCTGGCCCAGCGGATCGGTGGGGATGCCGGCCCAGGCGCCGACCTGGCGGCGAAACCGCGTCGACGGCAGCTTCAGCTCGAAGTTCACGCCGGCGCGCTTGATGCCCATGTTCCAGCGCGTCACGCCGACGTTGCAGTCCTTCACGTATTCGAGCCGCGTGATCTCGTTCATGCCGTTGCGCACGCTCACCGTGTCGTTCTTGACGCCGCCCTGCCCGTCGGGCACCTGAATGGCCATCTCGGTGTCGGCTTCCACGTGATCGGCGAACTTGGCCTCGTCGGGCCGGCCCTTGATGCCGTTGCTGAAGTAGTTGGCGGCGTTGGACGATGCTTCCGAGCCGAACAGGTCGAGCGAGCTGGTGAACCAGAAATTCATGAACTTCTGCACCGTGGGCAGGTCGATCACGCCGGCCTTGCGCAGGGTGGCCACGTCGTCGGTGTCCAGCTCCTTCATCACCTCCAAGGTGCGCTTGATGACGCGGCCGACGCCGGTCTCGCCCACGAACATGTGGTGCGCCTCTTCGGTCAGCATGAAGCGGGTGGTGCGCGCCAGCGGATCGAACGCGCTTTCGGCAAAGCTCTTCAGCTGGAACTTGCCGTCGCGGTCGGTGAAGTAGGTGAACATGAAGAACGACAGCCAGTTATCCATGGGCTCGTTGAACGTGCCCAGGATGCGCGGCTTGTTGACGTCGCCGCTATGGCGCTCGAGCAGCTCTTCCGCTTCTTCGCGGCCATCGCGGCCGAAGTGGGCATGCAACAGGTAGACCATGGCCCAGAGGTGCCGGCCTTCCTCGACGTTCACCTGGAACAGGTTGCGCAGGTCGTACAACGACGGCGCCGTGTGGCCTAGCAGCCGCTGCTGCTCCACCGACGCCGGCTCGGTGTCGCCTTGCGTCACGATCAGGCGGCGGAAGGTGGAGCGGTATTCGCCGGGCACGTCCTGCCAGACGTCCTGGCCCATGAAGTCGCCGAAGCCGATCTTGCGGCCCTCTTCCTTGTCGGCCAGGAAGATGCCCCAGCGGTAGTCGGGCATGGGGGTGTAGCCATAGCTGGCCCAGCCTTGCGCGTCCACGCCGACGGCGGTGCGCAGGTAGACCTCCTTGGCCTTGAAATCGCTAGGTCCCATTTCGTCCCACCAGTTCAGGAACGCGGGTTGCCAATGCTCCAGCGCGCGCTGCAGTTGGCGGTTCTCGCCCAGGTGGACGTTGTTGGGGATGAGGGCTTGCAGGTCGATGTTGCTCATGAGTTCACTCCGATTTTCATTTCTGTCCCCTTCCCCCTCTGGGGGAAGGTTGGGATGGGGCATGGCGCATGCTGCCTGCCCCCACCCCCGCCCTCCCCCGAAGGGGAGGGAGCAAGAGATTCACACCCTCTTCCAATCAAACTTGGCCTTCTTGCCGCTGCCGAAAAGCTTCAGAGCGCCCTCCTCGCCCACGGCGTTCGGGCGGATGAAGATCCAGTTCTGCCAGGCCGAGAGCCGGGCGAAGACGCGGGTTTCCATCGTCTCCTTGCCCGGGAAGCGCAGCGACGCCTCCATGCCGGTCAGCGCGTCCGGCGAGAGCGAGGCGCGCTCTTCCAGCATGATGCGGATCTCGTCTTCCCAGTCGATGTCGTCGGGCGTGAGCGTCACCAGGCCCAGGGCCAGCGCCTGGTCGGCGCGCAGCGGGCTGTCCTGCAGGCCCTGCAGCTGCGCCACCGTCTGCGCGTCCTCGTTGAAGCGCGTCGCCAGCCGGGTCAGGCCGTTCACCTCGGGGTAGCGGCCGAAATTGGCGGCGTTGAGCCGAAGCGCCGGCGCGGCGTCGGGCGAATCTGGCAGGTCCAGCATATAGATGCGGTCGCAGGCTAGCGCCAGCTCGAACAAGGTGCCGGCGAAGCAGGAACCCTGGTCCACCAGCGCGATCAGCGAGCGGCTGGTGACGTCGATGCGGGCCAGCGTGCGGCGCAGCAGGCCGGTCGTCTCGCGCACCAGCCAATGGTTCTTGTGCTGTTCCAGCACGGCATCGGCCTGCATCACCCGATTGGCGTCGCCTCGGCTCTTGATCACCCAGGTGCCGACTTCCAGCTCGTTGGTGCGCAGGTTGAGGATGAGGTCGTCCAGCTCGCGCGCGAGCTTGAGCGGCCACCAGTTGGCGCCCGCCGCCACGATGGCCTCGGGCGTGGATTCCACGGCGGCGGCCGGCGCCTTCACGGTGATGGTGGCGATGCGGGCCTCGCGGTCGACCTGGGCGTCCACCGTGGTGTAGTGATAGCCCTGCTCGTCGATGGTGACCTCGATCGGGCTGAGCTGGATGCCCGGCCCGGCGCCGGTGCGGCTGGACTGCGCACGCAGCGCCTCGATCTCGGCGGCGACCAGCTGCGGGAACTGCTGCGGCTTGGCGTGGGCGTCGATCAGCTTCCAGTCGCGCGCGCGGTCGGCGCGCACGCCTTCACTGGTGGTGCAGAAAATGTCGGCCAGGTCGCGCCGCACCTTGCGCTTGTCAGTGACACGGGTCAGGCCGCCGGTGCCCGGCAGCACCCCCAGCAGCGGCACCTCCGGCAGGCTCACCGTGCTGGCGCGGTCGTCGATCATGACAATGCGGTCACAGGCCAGCGCCAGCTCGTAGCCGCCGCCGGCGCAGGCGCCGGTCACGGCCGCGAGCGATTTCAGGCCGTCATGGCGCGACGAATCTTCCAGGCCGTTGCGCGTCTCGTTGGTGAACTTGCAGAAGTTCACCTTCCAGCCGTGGGTGGACAGCCCCAGCATGTAGATGTTGGCGCCGGAGCACCAGATCTTTTCCTTGCCGCTCTCGAAGACGACCACCTTGACCTCGGGATGCTCGAAACGGACGCGATTGAGCGCGTCGTACAGCTCGATGTCGACGCCCAAGTCGTAGCTATTGAGCTTGAGCTTGTACCCGGGCTTGATGCCGCCGTCCTCATTGATGTCCAGCTTCAGTCGCGCCACGTCGCCATCGACGGCCAGGCTCCAGTGCTGGTACTTCGATGGGTGGGTGGCGAAACTCACCATCTCGCGGTCACCCTGCTTGAACAGCAGGGGCTCGGTCATTGCATTCATGCTTGCGTCTCCTTGGCGGCGGGCACGGCCCGCTCGAGGTCTTTGAGGGATTGCTTGACCGAACGGGCTGCGGTGTCGACCACCGCGTCCGCTCGGGCGTAAAGGGTTTCGCGGCTGGCCAGGATGCGGCGCAGGTCTTCCATCGCCTCGCTGCTGGCGCCACGGGTGGTGTCGAACGGGCGCATGTCGCCCTGAGCGACGACGCGGCTCATGTGTTCCTCGGGGCTGGCCTTGAGCCAGACACAATAGAAGCGGCTTTGCAGCAGGTCGAAGGTCTCGCGCTCGCTGACGATGCTGCCGCCGGTGGTCATCACCACCCCGTCGGCGTGATCCTCCGCGATGCGGAACAGCGCGCGCCGCTCGTAGCGGCGATAGCCGGCCTGGCCGTGCAGCAGCAATATCTCATTCATGCTGGTGCCGGCCTCGCGTTCGATTTCCCGGTCGAGCTCGACGAAGGGCACGCCGCGCTGCGCCGCGAGCTGCGCGCCGAGCGTGGACTTGCCCGCACCCCGCAGGCCGATCAGGGCGATGCGGGCCTCGCGGCCCTGCTCATCGCCCAGCCCGAAGCTGGCAGACAGCAACGCGTACGACTGGTCGAGCTGGGTGTCGTCCAGGCGGCTCAGCAAGTCATGGACCCGCGCCAGCGCCGGACGCGGCGCGTCCTGCAGCAGCTCGAGAATGGTGATGTTCAAGGCGCGTGCCGCGGCTTCCAGCGAATTGATGGACACATTGCCTTTGCCGCCCTCGACATCGGCCAGAAAGCGCTCCGACAGGCCCGAGTCAACGGCCAGCTGCTTGCGCGTCATGCCGCGCCGCGCCCGCCAGGATCGCACCCGCCCGCCCAGCTCGGCGAGCGTGGCTCTTGCTTCGAGATCAGTCACGATCTGCATGGTTGGCCTTGTTTTCTCAAAAAAGTTTGCGCTGGATCAAGATTGCAGTATACTTCCTACAAATGCCGTGTCAAGCAGTTTATTGCATGCGTTCCCAGACTTTGAAGAGATGCCCGCAATCATGAAACTCAAAATCCTCGTCGGTACCATGACCAGTACCGCAGACTATGTGGCGCAGGCAATCCAGATGGACTGCGCCGATCTCGTGGAAGAAATCGAAGTGCTGATGATGGATGGCCAGGATATCAGTGTCTTCGATGAAGATGCACTTTATCTCATCTGCACTTCGACGTATGGCTCGGGCGATGTGCCCGACAACGCCCGCCTGCTCTATGACTCTCTGGAGGCCCAGCCCAAATACCTGGGGCATGTGCGCTATGGCGTGATTGCGCTGGGCGACCGCACCTACCTCAATACCTTTGCGTTCGGCGGCAAGAAGTTCGACGAGCGCCTGCAGGGCCTTGGCGCGCAGCGCATCGGCGAGGTGTGGTGCCATGACGCGAGCGCCGGCACCCTGCCCGAAGAACTGGGTGCCGCCTGGTGCCGCGAGTGGCTGGCGCAAGCCCTGGCCCCTGCGCAGGCCGCAGCGTGAGCCCGGACGTGCACCTCAGTCACGCCGACCACAGCGTCAGCCCCCCTTTCGTCGAGATTCCGCGCGACTACAACGCCGCATACGACCTGCTGGAGCGCAACGCTTCCCGTCCGGACAAGACAGCTTTCATCGACGCGGCCACCGGCGCCCAGCTCACTTATGGCGAATTGGCAAGCCAGGCCCAGCGCTTCGCCAATGCCCTTCGGGCGCAGGGCTTCACGCCCGAAACACGGGTGTTGGTGGCCATGCTCGACACGCTCGAATGGCCCGTGGTGTTCCTCGGATGCATCCTGGCGGGTGTGGTGCCGATCGCGGCCAACACGCTGCTGACCACGAAAGACTTCGAGTTCATGCTGCGCGACTCCCGCGCGCAGGCGCTGTTCGTATCCAAGCCGCTGCTGCCGGCCTTCGAAGGATTGATCGGCCAGGTGGGCACGCTCCAGCACGTGTTCGTGGCCGGCGATGGCTCGGCGAATTCCGTGGCCGCCCTGATCGAGTCCGGCAATGCCGCGCATGAGGTCGCAGGCACCTGCAGCGACGATGCCTGCTTCTGGCTTTATTCCAGCGGCTCGACGGGCACGCCCAAAGGCACGGTGCACCTGCACAGCCACCTGATCCAGACGGCTGAGCTGTATGGCCGCGCCGTGCTGGGCATTCGAGAGAGCGACGTCGTCTTCTCGGCTGCCAAGCTGTTTTTCGCCTATGGCCTTGGCAACAGCCTGACGTTCCCGATGAGCGTCGGCGCCACGGCCGTGCTGCTGCCCTCGCGGCCGACCTCGGCCGATGTTTATGGCGTACTGGCAAAATTCCAGCCCACCATCTTCTATGGTGTTCCCACGCTCTACGCGGCGCTCCTGGCCGACCCCGGCCGGCCAAAGCGGCAGGCTCTGAATCTGCGCGTGTGCACCAGCGCCGGAGAAGCCTTGCCCGCGGATATCGGCAAACGCTGGACCGAGGCCTACGGCTGCGAAATCCTCGACGGCATCGGCTCCACCGAGATGCTGCACATCTTCCTGTCCAACCGGCCCGGTGAAGTGCGCTATGGCACTACCGGCAGGGCCGTGCCCGGGTATCAGCTGCGAATCGTCAGTGACGACGGCAGCGAATGCGGCGCCGGCGAAATCGGCGAGTTGCAGATCAATGGCCCCAGCGCGGCCATCATGTACTGGAACAGCCGCGCCAAGACCAAGGCCACGTTCGCCGGCGAATGGACTCGCAGCGGCGACAAGTACACGCGCGACGCCGATGGCTACTACACCTATGGCGGCCGCAGCGACGACATGCTCAAGGTCGGCGGCATCTACGTGTCACCCTTCGAGGTCGAGGCTTGCCTGATGACCCACGGCGCCGTACTGGAGGCTGCCGTAATCGGCGTGGCCGACACCGATCAACTGGTGAAACCGAAGGCTTACGTCGTGCTCAAGGCAGATCAGGCTGCCAGTGCCGCGGACCTGCAGGCTCATGTGAAAAGCCTGCTGGCGCCTTACAAATATCCGCGCTGGATCGAGTTCGTGCCCGAATTGCCGAAGACGGCTACCGGCAAGATCCAGCGATTCAAGCTCAGGACAGGTACATGACGGGCCGCTCCCCGACGCCGGAATCCGGGTAAGCCAGGGTGCGCGGGATTGCCGCATCGGGTAAAAATGCTTTAGGCTTAAACTAAATAAAACCCATGATTCACAAAGGAACAAACAAATGACCTCTCGCCGTCTCGTCCTGACCCGCAGCGCCGCCCTGGTCGGCGCCGCCTCCACCGGCCTGCTGTTGCCTGAAATCGTCCGTGCGCAATCGAACAAGGTGCGGGTCGGTTTCATGCTGCCCTACACCGGCACCTTCGCCCAGCTCGGGGTCGCCATCGAGAACGGCGTGCGCATGGCCATCGACGAAAAGGGCGGCAAGCTGGGCGGCCGTGAGATCGAGTGGTTCAAGGTCGATGACGAATCCGAGCCGTCCAAGGGCGTCGAGAACGCCAACCGGCTGGTCCAGCGCGACAAGGTCGACGTGCTGATCGGCACCGTTCACTCGGGCGTCCAGATGGGCATCCAGAAGGTGGTGCGCGACAGCGGCACCCTGAGCCTGATCCCCAACGCCGGCGTGCATGCCGCCACTCGCGCCCTGTGCGCGCCGAACGTCTTCCGCACCTCGTTTACCAACTCCCAGCCCACGCTTGCCCTGGGCAAGGCAATGATGGACAAGGGCCACAAGAAGGCCGTCTGGATCACCTGGAAGTACGCGGCCGGCGACGAGGCCTTCGAGGGCTTCCGCGACAGCTACACCAAGGCCGGTGGCACCATCGTCAAGGAACTGGGCCTGCCCTTCCCCAACGTGGAGTTCCAGGCCCTGCTGACCGAGATCGCCTCGATCAAGCCCGATGCAGTGGCCTGCTTCTTCGCCGGCGGCGGCGCCGCCAAGTTCATCCGCGACTACGCGGCGGCCGGCCTGAAGGGTCGCATTCCGCTGTACGGCTCGGGCTTTCTCACCGAAGGCGTGCTGGACGCCGCAGGCCCGGCGGCTGACGGCATCATCACCACCATGCATTACAGCGACTCGCTGGACACGCCGCGCAACAAGCAGTTCCGCCTGGCCTACGCCAGCAAGTTCCGCAGCCAGCCCGACGTGTACGCCGTCCAGGGCTACGATACCGGCCAGTTGCTGGTGCAAGGCGCCATGGCCGTCAAGGGAGACCTGAACAACAAGCAGGCGCTCTACAAGGCAATGGAGTCGGCCGTGATCGACAGCCCGCGCGGCAAGTGGACCATGAGCAAGGCCCACAACCCGGTGCAGGACATGTACCTGCGCGTGGTCGAGAACAAGGAAAACAAGGTGATCGGCGTGGCCGCCAAGGCGCTGTCCGATTCGGGCGCCGGTTGCAAGATGGCCTGACGGCCCCAGCACGTCTGCCTCCCGGGCTCCGGCCCGGGTTTCTTTCTGGGCGCCACTTGCATGCCGGACCGGTTCCGGCATGACAATGGGCGTTTGCCGGACTCATCCATGACGCTTTCGACTTACCTGCTCTACGTCGCCGCCGTGGCGGTGCTGATCATCACGCCCGGCCCGACCATGCTGATGTGCATGACCAATGCCGCCAATCATGGCGCCCGCCGTGCCATGACGTCGGTCGCGGGGGCGGTCACCGCCGTCCTGGGTGTGATGACGCTATCCGCCATGGGCCTGGGCGCGCTGCTCGCCGCCTCCGAAACCGCGTTCACGGCGGCTAAGGTCGTTGGCGCCGCCTATCTGATCTGGCTGGGGGTGAAAACCTTTCGCAGCCGGGCAGTGCTCACGCCGGACGCCGGTGCGGCCGGCTCGCGCCGCTCGTTCTATCTGCAGGGCCTGCTGGTGGGGGCGAGCAACCCCAAGGCCATTCTCTTTTTCGCGGCCTTCTTCCCGCAGTTCCTGAATCCAGGCCAGCCGATGGCGCCGCAGTTTGCCCTTCTGGCGCTGACCTTCGTCGCATTCGAGTTCACTGTGCTGACCCTCTGCGCGTTGGGCGTGGCCCGGCTGCTGCCGCTGCTGCGTACCACCAGCGCCGTGCAATGGATCAACCGTCTGTGTGGCGGCCTCTTCACCCTGATGGGCGGCGCGCTGTTGCTGACCCGGCGCAACGCCTGAAATCACGACCGGAATGGATCTCGCCAATTTTCTGATTCAGCTGCTCAACAGCGTGCAGTACGGGCTGCTGCTGTTCATGCTGGCCGCCGGCCTGACGCTGATCTTCGGCATCATGGGCGTCGTCAACCTCGCCCACGGCAGCTTCTACATGCTGGGCGCCTACCTGGCCTGGTGGGTCTCTTCGCTGACGGGCAGCTTCACGCTGGCCATCCTGGGCGGCGCCGTGCTGTCGGTGGTGTTCGGGCTGGTGCTGGAGCGCCTGCTGTTTCGGCATTTCTACCAGCGAGACCACCTGGACCAGGTTCTGCTGACCTTCGGCCTCATCTACGTCTTCGAAGAGGCAAGATCCATCCTCTGGGGCGACGATGTGCATGGCGTGCGCATTCCCGAACTCCTGTCGGCCTCGGTGCCGCTCACCGACAACCTGTCCTACCCGGTCTACCGGCTGTTCATGTCGGGGGTTTGCATCGCGCTGGCGATCGGTCTGTACCTGCTCATCTCCAAGACCCGCCTGGGCATGAAGATCCGGGCCGGCGCATTCAACCGCGATATGACCGAAGCCCTCGGCGTCAACATCAAGCGCATCCACGCCATCGTGTTCGCCATCGGCGTGGCCCTGGCCACCGTGGCCGGAATGATCGCCTCGCCGATCTCCAGCGTCTATCCCAACATGGGCTCGCAGGTGCTGATCATGTGCTTCGTCGTGGTGGTCATCGGCGGCATTGGCTCGGTGCGTGGCGCGCTGATTGCGGCACTGCTGGTGGGGCTGGTCGACACCTTCGGCAAGGTGCTGCTGCCGCACGTGGCCGGCATGCTGGTGTACATGCTGATGGCCGCCGTGCTGCTGTGGAAACCGGAAGGCCTGTTCAAGCAATGAAAAATGTAGCTGTCTGGTGGCGGCCCTGCGGCAACTCATGACCAAAGCCAATCTCGAAACCCTTCCCCGCAGCCTGCAGGTGCTGATGGTGCTGGCCTTCCTGGCGCTCGCGTTCTTCCCTCTGGTGAGCACGCAGTTCTATGCCCAGATGGTGGCGCGCATGATGATCCTGGCGATCTTCGCGATGAGCCTGGACGTCTTGCTCGGCGTCACGGGGCTGGTGTCGCTGGGCCACGCCGCCTTCTTCGGGCTGGCAGGCTATGCGCTCGCCTTCCTGACCCCGGCGAGCGAGCCGGTCAGCCTGTGGCTGTCGCTGCCGCTGTCGGTGGCCGCGGCGGGCCTGGCCGCACTGGTGATCGGCTTTTTCGTGGTGCGCACCCACGGCATCTACTTCATCATGGTCACCATGGCCTTCGCGCAGATGGTGTTCTTCCTGTTCTTCGATAACAGGGCGCTGGGCGGCTCGGACGGCATCTACGTCAATTTCAAGCCGGACGCAGTGCTGTTCGACCTGGACAACAAGCTGGTCTTCTATTACTTCACGCTGGCCCTGCTGCTGGCCGTCTATGCCTTCCTGCGGCGCCTGCTGTGGAGCCCGTTCGGCCGGGTGCTGGCCGGTATTCGCGTGAACGAGCACCGCATGCGCGCCATGGGCTACGGCACGTTCGGCTACAAGCTCGCGGCCTTCACCCTGGCCGGCGCGCTGGCGGGGCTGGCCGGCTACCTCTGGGCGGCGCAGACCGGCTACGTCAATCCCGAGCTGATGGGGTTCCACATGAGCGCCCACGCCATCATGATGATCATCCTGGGCGGCATGGGCAACTTCGCGGGCGCCATCGTCGGCGCGTTCGCCTTCGAGTACCTGCTGCACGAATTCAAGGACCTGCCCACCGTGGGTGCGGTGCACCTGGGCAAGCACTGGCAACTGTGGATGGGCCTGTTCATCGTGCTGGTGGTGACGTTCGCATCGCGTGGCCTCCTGGGGTTGATCGCCCGCGTGTCGCATAAGGAGCGCAGCGATGGCTGAGTTGCTGTCGGCCAAGCGCCTCACCAAGAAATTCGGCGGCCTCGCCGCCGTCAACGAGGTCTCGATCGATCTCTGGCAGGGCCGCATCCACGCCGTCATCGGACCCAACGGAGCGGGCAAGTCCACTCTCACCAACCTGCTGTCGGGCGACATCGCGCCGACCTCGGGGCAGGTCATGCTCGGCACCCGCGACGTGACGGGCTGGAAGCCCGAGAGCATCTCGCGCGCCGGCCTCGGCCGCAGCTACCAGAAGACCAACATCTTCCAGCCTTTCACCGTCTGGGAGAACGTCCGCCTGGCAGCGCAGTCGCGTTCGCCGCACGCCGCACGCTGGCTCAGCCTGGCGACAGGCTTCGCGCCAAGCAACGAGCGCGCTGCGCGGGCGCTGGAAATGGCCGGCCTGGCGCAGCGCCGCGATGCGATCGCCGGCACCATCAGCCACGGCGAGCAGCGCCAGCTGGAGATTGCCATGACCTTGGCCACCGGCCCGCGCGTGCTGCTGCTCGACGAGCCGTTGGCCGGCATGGGCGTCGCCGAAGCCGAGCGCATGGTCGCCCTGCTGCTGAAAATCAAGGCCGACCACGCCATCATGCTGGTCGAACACGACATGGACGCGGTGTTCGCGCTGGCGGACCGCCTGACGGTGATGGTCAACGGCCAGGTGATTGCCAGCGGCACGCCTGCCGAAGTGCGGGCCGATGCCAACGTGCAGTCTGCCTATCTGGGCGAGGAACACTGATGCAGGAAATGTTGCTCGACGCCTCTGGGCTGCACACCTACTACGGCGCCAGCCACATCCTGCGCGGCGTCGACTTCAAGGTCGGGCGCGGAGAAACCATCGGCCTCATGGGCCGCAATGGCATGGGCAAGAGCACGCTGCTCAAGACCCTCATGGGGCTGGTCAAGCCGCGCGCCGGCAAGGTGATGGTGATGGGCCGCGACATGACGGGCTGCGCGCCTTATGAAGTCGCCCAACTGGGCATCGCCTACGTGCCGGAGGGGCGCGGCATTTTCGGCAACCTGAGCGTCGTCGAAAACCTCAAGATGGCGGCACGCGCCGGCTCGCGCGGCCAGCGCGACTGGCACTACGATCGCGTGCTGGAAACCTTTCCCCGGCTGAAGGAACGCCTGGGGCATGGCGGGCAACAGCTGTCGGGCGGCGAGCAGCAGATGCTGACGATCGGCCGCGCGCTCATGACCAATCCCGACGTGCTGATCCTGGATGAAGCGACCGAAGGCCTGGCGCCCCTGATTGCCCGCGAGATCTGGCGGATCTGCGCCCTGATCCGCGAAAGCGGCATCTCCAGCGTGATCGTCGACAAGAACTGGAAGCACGTCACACAGATCACCGATCGCAACGTCATCCTGGTGAAAGGTGAAGTGGTGTTTGCGGGCACCTCCGATGAACTGCGCGAGCAGCCGCAGCTGCTCGACCAGTATCTCGGGGTCTAGCGCCTGCGCCGGGGACTGCAAAGGCAGCCCCCACCCTACCCTCCCCCAAAGGGGGAGGGGAAAGAAGGCACTACCGATACCTCGCCGCCGTGATGAACTGCGAGAAAGCCTCGCACCAGATCACCACCGTGTTGAACTGCGTCAGGTCCGCGGCTGCGGGCAGCGGGACGATGAAGTTCTCGAACGTCTTCACATCCCCCACCGCCAGCGACCGGGCCTTGACCCGCTTGAAGCCCTCACCGGTCTCGACGAACTCCGGCACCAGATAAAGCCGGTACGCCGGGCCGGGCGCGATGCGGCCCATCAGAGCAACCGCGGTGGGCCCGACCGACACGGCGCCCTCGCCCCAGTGCAGCGGATCGCTGCCCTCGAGCTCGCGCTTGAATTGCGCCCGAAACTGCGCTGCTGCCGAGGCCGCCCTAACCTCGTCGATGCCGGGGCCGGGAGGTGCTGTCCATATCGGCAGCAGGTAGATGCCCAGGCCCACGCCCGCGACGAGCACGACCAGGTGGGACAACGCCAGCAGCAATGGTTTTTTCATCCGTGTAAGTCGAACGGGCCGGGTCGTTCTTACACGGGCTGCCCTGCCGGCTCCGGGCAACTCAGGCCTTCGCCGGTCACGTGCTCACCCAGGAAATCCAGGAACCGGCGGACGGCCGGCACCAGCCCGCGGCGCGAAGGAAATACCGCATGGATGACCGCCGGCCGTGGCTCCCAGCCCGGCAGCACCTGCTCGAGCCGGCCGGTGCGCAGCTCATGGCGGCACATGTAGTCGGGCAGCACGCACATGCCGGTGCCATCGAGCACCGCGTACCTGAGCGTGAGCAGATCGTCGGCGGTATAGCAGGGCCGGTGCTGCAATTCGAACTCTCGCCCGCCCGGGCCTAGTAGCGTCAAGCTGGCGCGGCCGTCCGCTGCCGACATCGACAGGGTCGGCAACCCCTGCAATTCGTCCACGGAGGCAGGCCGGCCCAGACTCTCGAGAAGCGCGGGACTGGCCACCAGCAACCCGTGGGTGTTGCCCAGGTTCTTGATGACGAGGCTGCCGCTGTCATCGAGCGTCGCGCGCACCCGCAGGGCCACATCCACGCTCTCCTGCACCAGGTCGACCACGCGGTTGGTCACCTGCAGGTCCAGCCGCACCTGAGGATGGCGAGCCAGGAAGAGCGGCACCAGCGCGCCCACGGTGGAATGCGCCAGGGTGACCGGACAGGTCACGCGCAGGGTGCCGCGCGGCTCGCTCTGCACCACGGCCACGGCCTCCTCCGCAGCCTCGGCTTCCTCGCGCATGGCCACGCAGTGCCGGTGGTAGAGCTCGCCTGCCTGCGTCAACGAAAGCCTGCGGGTGGTGCGCTGCAAAAGCCGCACGCCCAACCTCGTCTCCAGCTCGGCCACCCGGCGCGACAGCCTTGATTTGGGCACGCCGAGCGCCCGGCCGGCGGCGGCGAAACCGCCGCGATCCACCACTTCGGCGAAATAGAACATGTCGTTGAGGTCTTGCATGGATGGGCTCAATGATCACACCGGTAGGACAATCTATCCCGATTTCGCCGACTTATCAATGAATCGATGCTAAATCACAATTGATCCATGGCCAGCATCGGCCGATCAACAGGAGAACATCTAATGGAACTGCTACACGTCGATTCGAGCGCCCTAGGCGGAAACTCGGTTTCCCGCGCGCTGACCGAACGCGTCGTGGCGCACTGGCGCGCCACCCATCCCCAAACCGTGGTCGCGTACCTCGACCTGGCGGCGAACGCGCCCAGCCACTTGTCGATGGAGTCGCTGGGCTTCAAGCTCGGCCTGGAAGAGTCAAGCCTGACCGATGCGCAGCGCCGCGAAAACGCGCTGTCCGAAAAACTGGTCAGCCAGTTCCTGGGGGCCGACGTGATCGTGGTCGGCGCGCCGATGTACAACTTCTCGATACCCAGCCAGCTCAAGGCCTGGATCGATCGGCTGGCGCAAGCGGGCCGCACCTTCAAGTACACCGACAAGGGCGCCGTAGGCTTGGCCGCGGACAAGACAGTGATCGTGGCGTCCAGCCGTGGCGGCGTGTATTCGACCAGCGAGGGCGGTCGCGCGATGGACCACCAGGAAAGCTACCTGCGCACCATATTCGGCTTCTTCGGCATCACCGACGTGCGCTTTGTGCGGGCCGAGGGCGTGGCCATGGGCGACGCGGCCCGGGCCAGTGCGCTGGCGCTGGCGCAGCGTGACATCCAGGCGCTCACCGCACAGGCGGCCAACCAGGACAAGGCCGCGCTGGCCGCGTAGACCCGCCCCATCTGACCGAAAGGCCGGCGGCCCGCTTCACGCGGGTCTGCCGGCCTTTGTCTTGCAGGCTCAGGCAGCCGCCAAGGCTTGGTCGAGATCGGCCCGCAAGTCGTCAATGTGCTCGATCCCCACGGACAGGCGCACCGTTTCTTCGGAAACCCCGGCCTTGGCCAGTTCCTCGGGCGCGAGCTGGCGATGGGTGGTGGACGCTGGGTGCGTGGCCAGCGAGCGGACGTCGCCGATGTTGACCAGGCGCGTGAACAGCTTGAGCGCATCGAGGAAGCGCGCGCCGGCCTCGCGGCCGCCCTTGACGCCGAAGGTCAGGATGCCCGAAGCCTTGCCGCCCAGGTATTTGCGGGCCAGTGCGTGCTGCGGATGGTCCGGCAGGCCGGCGTAGTTCACCCACTCCACCTTTGAATGCGCCTGCAGGCATTGCGCGACGGCCAGCGTGTTGTCGCAGATGCGGTCCATGCGCAGCGCCAGCGTTTCGATGCCCTGCAGGATCAGCCAGGCATTGAAGGGCGAGATGGCCGCGCCCATGTTGCGCAGCGGCACCACGCGGGCACGGCCAATGTAGGCCGCCGGGCCGAGCGCCTCGGTATAGACCACGCCGTGGTAGCTCACGTCGGGCTCGTTCAGGCGCTTGAAGCGCGCCTTGTGCTGGGCCCAGGGAAATTTGCCGCTGTCGACGATCGCGCCGCCGATGCTGTTGCCATGGCCGCCAAGGTACTTGGTCAGCGCATGCACGACGATGTCGGCGCCGTGCTCGAACGGCCGCAGCAGGTAGGGGCTGGGCACGGTGTTGTCCACGATCAGCGGCACGCCATGGTCATGCGCGATCTTCGCCAGCGCGGCGATGTCGGTCACATTGCCCAGCGGATTGCCCACGGATTCGCAGAAAACGGCCTTGGTGCGATCGTCGATCAGCGCGGCGAAACTTTCAGGCTTGGACGGATCGGCGAACCGGGTCTCGATCCCCTGCTGCGGGAAGGTGTGGGCGAACAGGTTGTAGGTGCCGCCATAGAGCGTGCTGGCCGAGACGATGTTGTCGCCAGTTTCGGCGATGGTCTGGATGGCGGCGGTGATCGCGGCCATGCCCGATGCGACCGCCAGCGCGGCGACGCCGCCTTCGAGTGCCGCCAGGCGTTGCTCCAGCACGTCCTGAGTCGGATTCATGATCCGCGTGTAGATGTTGCCCGGGACCTTCAGGTCGAACAGATCGGCGCCATGCTGCGCGCTGTCGAAGGCGTAAGCCACCGTCTGGTAAAGCGGCGGCACCACGGCGCGGGTGGTGGGGTCGGGCGAATAGCCGGCGTGAACCGATCGGGTCTCGAATTTCCACTCTTTGGACATGTTGTTCGTATCCTGCAAAAAAGGGCCGATGATGCCATGGCACCGTAGCGGGGTTGTCCCGCGGGGATTACTTCCTCGTGTAGATCTGGTCGAAGGCGGCGCCGTCGGCGAAATGGTCCTTTGCCGCCTTGTCCCAGCCGCCAAACGCCGCGTCGATGGTGAACAGGTTCAGCTTGGGGAACTGCTTGACGTACCTGGCCTGGGCCTTCGCCGACACGGCCGGGCGGTAAAAGTGCTTGCCGGCGATGTCCTGGCCTTCCTCGGAGTACAGGTACTTCAGGTACTCCTCGGCCACCTTGCGGGTGCCTTTCTTGTCGACGTTCCTGTCGATGACGGCCACTGCCGGCTCGGCCAGGATGCTGATCGACGGCAGGACGATGTCGATCTTGTCGCCGAACTCCTTCTTCAGCAGGTAGGCTTCGTTTTCCCAGGAGATGAATACGTCGCCCTGGCCGCGTTGCGCGAACGTGATGGAAGAGCCGCGTGCGCCCGAGTCGAGTACGGGAACGTTGGCGTACAGCCTGGCCACGAAGTCTTTGGCCCCGGCGTCTCCGCCATACTTGCGCCTGGCGAACTCCCAGGCCGCCAGGTAGTTCCAGCGCGCCCCGCCCGAAGTCTTGGGATTGGGCGTAATGACACCAACCCCGGGCTTGACCAGATCGTCCCAATCCTTGATGCCCTTGGGATTGCCTCGCCGCACCACCAGCACGATGGTCGAGGTATAGGGCGATGCATTGTGCGGCAGGCGCTTTTGCCAGTCGGGCGCGAGCCAGCCGCCATTCTTCACCAACGCGTCGGTGTCGCCGGCAAGGGCGAGCGTCGCCACATCGGCATCCAGGCCATCGATGATGGATCGGGCCTGCTTGCCCGAGCCGCCGTGCGCCTGCTTGATCGTCACGGCCTGGCCGGTCCTGGCGCTCCAGTACTTCACGAAGGCCTGGTTGAACTCCACATACAACTCGCGCGTCGGGTCGTAGGAAACGTTGAGCAATGTCAACTGCTGAGCCGCCGCAGGGCCAGGCGCAAGGGTCAAGGCGCCGGCAGCGGCGATGGCCAGGGGAATCTTGATAAAGTCGCGGCGAAGCGTCATGCGTTTCCTTGGGGGTCTTGATTGATCGAAGGCTGATTCTGTAAGGCCCGCCTGGAAACCCGAACGACTGATTTTTCACTTGTATATCCGCACAAGCTCATTGCGCATTTCACCTAAGAGGCAATCCCATGGCGCGTACCGTTCAATGCATCAAGCTCGGCAAGGAGGCTGAAGGACTTGATTTCCCACCCTACCCCGGCGAACTCGGCAAGCGCATCTACGAAAGTGTGAGCAAGGAAGCCTGGGGCCAGTGGCTCAAGCAGCAAACCATGCTGGTGAATGAAAACCGGCTGAACCTGGCCGACCAACGAGCCCGCCAGTACCTCGCCCGCCAGATGGAAAACCACTTCTTCGGCCAGGGCGCCGACGTGGCGCAAGGGTACGTGCCACCGAGCCCGTGATCGGGCAGCCGCCGGCCCGCCAGACCTTGCTGCGGGGCGGCGGCCTGCCAAGCGCATGGGCGGCGCAGCCGCAATGGCGCATCCTGGAAACGGGCTTCGGCGCCGGCCTGAACTTTCTTGCAACCTGGGATGCGTGGCGCCGCGATCCGGCTCGTCCGCGCCTGCTGCACTACCTGGCGGTGGACGACTCCCCCGTCACAGCCGCGGACCTGCAGCGCGCAGCCACCGGCTACCCTGAATTCGCCCCGCTGATCCAGGCGCTCGCCGCGCAATGGTTCGGGCTCGTCCCCGGCGTGCACCGCTTGTCGTTCGAAGCCGGCCGTGTGCTACTGACCTTGCACGTTGGCCGGCTCGATGAGGTGGTTCGGCGGCAGCCCTTCACTGCGGACGCCGTATGTTTTTCCGGATCGGCTGACCCGGCCTGCTGGGAGTTGCCGGCGATCAAGGCGCTGGCCCGGCATTGCCGCCGCGGCGCGCGGGTGTCCGGCGCCGTGCCCAGTGCCGAAGCACGCAGCCGATTGGTCAAATGCGGGTTCGTGCTCGACCCGCCATCCGGCGACGTGCCCAGTGAGGCGGTGCAAGGCGAATTCTCGCCGCGCTGGGAACCCAGGAACAGCATGCAGGCGCCATACCCCGCCACGGGACATTGCGTGGTGGTCGGGTCGGGGCTGGCGGGCGCCGCGGCAGCAGCCAGCCTGGCGCGGCGCGGCTGGCGCGTCACGGTGCTGGACGCGCAGGAAGCGCCTGCCGCCGGCGCCTCCGGCGTGCCGGTGGGCTTGCTCGCACCTCACTACTCGCCCGACGACAACCTGCTGTCCCGCCTGAGCCGGGCCGGCGTGCGCGCGACGCTGCGCGAAGCGCAGACGCTGCTGCAGGAAGGTGACGAGTGGCGGCTCTGCGGCGCACTGGAACATCGCACGGGCGAGCGCCGCGGCCCGCCCGACATCGCCCAGTCGGATGTCTGGAGCCGCGCCGCGGATGCCGGTGCCAAGCGCCAGGCGCTGCTGGACGCGGATTCGCAGGCGATATGGCACGACAAGGCGGCCTGGGTCAAACCATTGGCGCTGGTGCGCGCATGGCTGGCCACGCCCGGCGTCCAATGGCGTGGCCAGGCCAAAGTCCACCGCCTTTCGGCCAGCGGGGGCGAGTGGCTTCTGCGTGGTGCGGACAATGAGGAACTCGCGCGGGCCGATCTGGTGGTGCTGGCTTGCGCCATAGGCACGATCGACCTGGCGCCGGCCGATCTCGCCTTGCACCCGGTTCGCGGACAGATCGCGTGGGCCGGGCAGGAAGCGGGGCAGTTGCTGCCGCCATTCGCGGTGAACGGAAACGGCCACTTCATCCCGGGCGTTCCGATCGGCCAGGGGGTAGCCTGGTTCTGTGGCTCGACCTATGCCCCCGGCGACGGCGACACCGCGCACCGGGCCGAGGACCAGCAGGCCAACTTCGCGCGGCTGGAGAGCCTGCTGCCCGCGGTGGCACAGCGACTCGCGCCCGCGTTTGCCGCGGGGAAGGTCCAGGCCTGGTCGGGCGTGCGCTGCGCCTCCTCGCACCGCCGGCCCTTGCTTGGCCAGGTCCAGCCCGGGCTGTGGGTGGCCACGGCCATGGGGTCCCGGGGCCTGACCTTTGCACATCTGTGCGCGGAAGTCATGGCGGCGCGCCTGCACGACGAGCCTTTGCCGATTGAAGCACGGCTGGCCCAGGCCCTGGCGCCGGCCAGGCCGCAGCTAGATTTTTTGTAGCAGGTGCTGCAGCTTGCCGGGATGCGGGGGCTTGTCGTACAAAGCCGCGGCGCCCCCAATCCAGGCGCGCAAGCGCTCGCCGGCCGAAGCGCCGGACTTCGTGACGATCACGTGTTCGATCGCCGGCCTCGCCTGCCTCAGCGCTTTCAGGAAAACCCATCCGTTCACATCCGGCAGAGCGAAATCCACCAGCGCGACGGCGTAGTGATGGGTGCGCGCCAGCTCCAGCGCCTGGGCGCCGCTCTCGGCTTCGTCGGCCTGCGTCAAGTCGGCCAGCGCCAGGCGGGCGCGCAGGTAGAGCCGCTCGCTGCGATCCGCGCTGGCGATCAGCGCGCGCTTGCGCGCAGGCTCTTCGGGTGGCAGCGTGTCGGGCGAGCCGGTGTCGTAACCCAGATCGAAATCGAGCAGGTCCGGCGGCGCGAAAAGCTCGTCCATGGCCTCGACCACGTCCGGCCAAGACAGGGGACGCTCGAATACCCGCCAGGCGCCCACCGGCGCCACCGCGCCCACCCAGATCAGCTTCAGCGACTCGTTGTTGGGGGATTCAAGCTCCAGCCGGGCCTCATAGCTCTGGCCGTCGATCAGCGCCATTCGGGGAGCTTCGGGAGCATCGGCCTGCCAGAGCGAATAGATCGTGCCGCGTTGCTCCGACAGGCGGAACACCGTATTGAGCGCGTGGCGCTCGATGTCGGTGAAACCCATCACCTTGATGAAGATCCGCTGTGCCATGGAGGAGAGTCTATTGATTCTTCTGTTGTACGCGCGGATTATCAGGGCACTCGCAGGCAGCCGTCGAATCGGCCTTATCCGGCACCAGCGTGCAATGGGCCCCGGGCCGGCTCCAGCGCTCGCGCATAAGCTTATCCGCATAAGACGTGAACTAAAAAATAGTTTGAATCCATAAGGCCGACTTCTACAGTCGCGCCCATGCACGATGTCGCGTTTGTCTTCGCTGGATTCCTGGTCGGGCTCGTCGTTGGCCTGACGGGCGTCGGCGGCGGCTCGCTCATGACGCCCCTGCTGATCTTCGGCTTCGGCGTCAAGCCTCACCTGGCCATCGGCACCGATCTGCTGTTCGCCGCTGTCACCAAGTTCGGCGGCGCAATGGGGTTGGCGCGGTCGCGCGTCATCGACTGGCCAGTGGTCGGCCTGCTGTCCGTCGGCAGCATTCCGGCGTCGCTGTTGACCATCCTGGTGCTGCACCGGGCGGGCCCCGCCAATGCCGCTGTGCAAGCCGTCATGACGACCACCCTGGGCGCGGCCCTGCTGCTCACGGCCGCGGCCACCCTGTACAAGGCCGTCAAGGGCAAGAGCGCCCCGCGCGAACTGCCGGCAGAGCAACTGGCCGCCGCCAGCCGGCCGCGGCATTGGGCGCAGCCGGTGCTGTTCGGCGCCGCCATCGGCGCGCTGGTGTCCCTGACCTCGGTTGGCGCCGGCGCCATCGGCGTCACGGTGCTGATGATGCTGTACCCGGCCCTGCCGCTGCCGCGCATCATCGCGGCCGACATTGCCTACGCCGTGCCGTTGACGCTGGTCGCCGGACTGGGCCACGCCTCGATCGGCTCGGTCGACTGGACGCTGCTCGGCACCTTGCTGATCGGCTCGCTGCCGGGCATCTGGCTCGGCTCGCGGCTGGTACGCCGGGCCCCCGATCGCCTGATCCGTTCATTGCTTTCCCTCCTGCTGGCCTATGCCGGCGCGCGCCTGATCTCTTTGTAGAGCCGAGACCTATGTACCAATACACCGAATTCGACAAGCAGTTCGTCAAGAACCGGGCCGCGCAATACCGCGACCAGCTCGAGCGCAACCTCGCCGGGCAGCTCGGTGAAGACGAGTTCCGGCCCTTGCGGCTGCAAAATGGCTGGTACATCCAGCGCTACGCGCCGATGCTGAGGGTGGCAGTGCCGTACGGCGAGTTGTCCAGCGACCAGCTGCGCGTCCTGGCGCGCATTGCCCGCGAATTCGACCGGCCCGACGACGCGCTACTGGCCAGCGCCCAGGCCACGCAGGACCAGCTGGGCCCGGTGCCGGCGGTGGGCGGCAAGCTGATCCACTCGCGCCTGAAATTCGGCTATGGCCATTTCACGACCCGCACCAATGTCCAATACAACTGGATTCCGCTGCACAAGAGCGCCGATGTGATGGAGCTGCTGGCCAGCGTGAGCATGCACGGCATCCAGACCAGCGGCAACACGATCCGCAACATCACCAGCGACGCATTGGCCGGCATCGCCGAGGACGAGATCGCCGACCCCCGCCCCTTCTGCGAGATCCTGCGCCAGTGGAGCACCCTGCACCCGGAGTTCGCCTTCCTGCCGCGCAAGTTCAAGATCGCCGTGAATGGCGCCCGGGCCGATCGCACGGCGATCGGCTGGTATGACGTCGGGCTGCAGCTGCTGCGCGACGACGAGGGCCAGCTCGGCTTCAAGGTGCTGGTGGGCGGCGGCATGGGCCGCACCCCCATCATCGGCACCGTGGTGCGCGAGTTCCTGCCCTGGGACCAGCTGATGAACTACCTGGAGGCGGTAATCCGCGTCTACAACCGCTATGGTCGTCGAGACAACGCCTGGAAGGCGCGCATCAAGATCCTGGTCAAGGCCGAGGGCCAGCGCTACATCGATCAGGTGGAAGCCGAATACAAGCAGATCGTCGAACAGGATGGCGCCCCGCACACGATCACGCAAGCCGAATACGACCGCGTCGCGGCTTCGTTCGTGCCGCCCACCATCGCAGCCAACCGCACCGACGCCGAGACGCGCACCGCCAACGTGGCGCGCGTGGCGGCGGAAGAGCCGGAGTTCGGCCGCTGGCTGCAGCAGAACGTCGTGGCCCACAAGAACCCCGACCTGCGCGCCGTCAACCTGTCATTCAAGCGGCTGGGTTACAACCCGGGCGACGCCACGGCCGACCAGATGGACTTTGCGGCCGAGCTGGCCGACCGGTTCTCCGCCGGCGAAGCGCGCGTGACGCACGAGCAGAACCTGCTGCTGCCCTGGGTGCGCGTCGAACAGCTGCCCGAGCTGTGGCGCGCCGCCCGCAAGGCCGGGTTGGCCAAGCCCAACATCGGCCTGCTGACCGACATGATCGCCTGCCCCGGCGGCGATTTCTGCTCGCTGGCCAATGCCCGCTCGCTGCCGATTGCCGAGGCCATCACGGAGCGCTACCAGGACCTGGACGAGCTGCACGACATCGGCGAAATCGACCTGCACATCTCAGGCTGCATCAACTCCTGCGGCCATCATCACAGCGGCCACATCGGCATCCTGGGCGTGGACAAGGATGGCAAGGAGTGGTACCAGGTGACGCTGGGCGGCGCCGATGGTTCGCTGCTGTCCGGGCCGGCAACCCCGGGCAAGGTGGTGGGCCCCTCGTTCTCCGCGGCCGAAATCCCCGAGGTGATCGAGGCTGTCCTGAACACCTACCGCAGCCTGCGCGTGCCAGTGGACGGACCTGCCGGCCCGCGCCACGAAAACTTCATCGACACCTTGCGCCGCGTGGGGCTCGATCCGTTCAAGGCCGCCGCCAACGGCGCTCGCTTCAGCCAGAAACAACACGCCTGAAGAGGGACGCCATGAAACTGCTGACCCCACAAGACCACGCCCCCGGCTCGCTGGAGCAAGGCGTTCTCTCGCTGCCCAACGACGCCGACCTGCACGATGTCTCGCTGCAAGGCATTGCCCGCGTCGACCTGCACTTTCCCAAGTTCACCGACGGCCGCGCCTTCAGCCAGGCCTTGCTGCTGCGGCGCCGCCTGCGATTCCAGGGTGAGATTCGCGCCACGGGCGACGTGCTGATCGACCAGTTGGTGCAGATGCACCGCACCGGCTTCAGCAGCGCGGTGCTGCGCGCCGACCAGGACGCCGCCCATGCGCAGCGGCAGTTCGACCGGTACAAGAACTTCTACCAGGGTGACGTGCTGGACCCGGCGCCCCACTTTCTGAAAGCCGCCTGATGGGTGCCATCGACCTGCATGCCCGCCCATCGCCGACGTTCGAGGCCAAGCTGGCCGAGACCAAGGCGCTGCTTCAAGACGCAGCCGCCAACTACTCGCCCGTGACACAGGCCTCCAGCCTCGGCGCGGAAGATGTGGTCATCACTCACCTGATCAACAGCCTGCAACTGGACATCCCGGTCTTCGTGCTCGACACCGGCATGCTGCATTCGCAGACGCTGGGCTTGTTGGAACGCACTCGCGCCGCGTCGCGCGCACCGGTGAACGTGTACCGGCCAATCAACGAGGCGGTGGTGCAGTTCGTCGCCCGCGAAGGCAAGGAGCCGATGTACAAGAGCGTGGAATTGCGCAAGGCCTGCTGCCACATCCGCAAGGTCGAGCCGCTGGAGCGGGCGCTGTCAGGGCAGCGCGCCTGGATCACCGGCCTGCGGCGCGAACAGTCGAATACCCGTGCCGACGTGCCGCTGCTGGACACGAGTGACGAAACCAAATTGAAACGCGTGAAGTTCAACCCACTGGCCAACTGGACATGGGGCGACGTCTGGCACTACATCCAGCTGCACCAGGTCGACTACAACCCGCTGCACGACGAGTTCTACCCCAGCATCGGTTGCGCGCCCTGCACCCGCGCCATCAGCCTCGGCGAAGATTTCCGGGCCGGCCGCTGGTGGTGGGAAGACGAGTCGGCCAAGGAGTGCGGGCTGCACGTGGCCGGGAGTGAACCGCACGGCGCGCAGAGCGCCCTGCCCCTCAGGAACAACGACAAGGAAGAGGTTTCCGCATGAGACGCACGGCCGCCCCGAAGTCGAATAGCGCAGCGCGCAGCGCGGAGATTTCCGTATGAACGCCCGCGCCGAACCCCAATTGCTGGGCCAGTTGAACAACCAGCATCTCGACGCGCTGGAAGAAGAGACCATTTTCGTCCTGCGCGAAGTCGCTGCCGCCTTCGAGCGGCCCACCCTGCTGTTTTCGGGCGGCAAGGATTCGCTGGTGCTCCTGAAGTGCGCCGAAAAGGCATTCGGCGCCGGCCGCATTCCCTACCCCTTGCTCATGATCGACACCGGCCACAACTTCAGGGAAGTCACCGACTTCAGGGATTTCCGGGCCAAGGAACTGGGCGCCGAGCTGATCGTGCGCAACGTCGAAGACTCGATGAAGCGCGGCACGGTGCGCCTGGCCCATCCCGGCGAATCGCGCAACGTCCACCAGTCGGTGACGCTGCTGGAAGCCATCGAAGAGTTCCGCTTCGACGCGCTGATCGGCGGCGCGCGCCGAGACGAGGAAAAGGCCCGCGCCAAGGAGCGCATCTTCTCGCACCGCGACAGCTTCGGCCAATGGCAGCCCAAGGCCCAGCGCCCCGAGCTGTGGACCCTGTTCAACACCCGCCTGCACCCCGGCGAGCACTTCCGCGTGTTCCCCATCTCGAACTGGACCGAACTCGACGTGTGGCAGTACATCGAGCGCGAGAGCATCGCCCTGCCCTCGATCTACTACGCACACCGCCGTGAGGTGATCGAGCGCAAGGGCCTGCTGGTGCCCGTGACCGAGCTGACTCCGCCACGCGAGGGCGAAGAGGTGGTCACCCGCACCGTGCGCTTTCGCACCGTCGGCGACATCACCTGCACCTGCCCGGTGGAAAGCCCGGCGGCGAATGCGGCCGAAGTGGTGGTGGAGACGCTCACGGTGGAAGTGAGCGAGCGCGGCGCGACCCGCATGGACGACAAGACCTCCGATGCTTCGATGGAGAAGCGCAAGAAAGACGGGTATTTCTGATGAGCGCCATTGCATTCGACCAGGTCCAAGCTGCCGTCGCGGCCGGGCACGACCATGTTTCGGCTCTCAAGTTCATCACCTGCGGCAGCGTGGACGACGGCAAGAGCACGCTGATCGGGCGCCTGCTGGTGGACAGCAAATCCGTGCTGCAGGACCAGCTCGCCGGCGTGCAACGCTCGGGCGAAACCGACTTGGCGCTGCTGACAGATGGCCTGTCGGCCGAGCGCGAACAGGGCATCACGATCGATGTGGCCTATCGCTACTTCGCCACGCCCACCCGCAAGTTCATCATCGGCGACGCGCCTGGCCATGAGCAATACACCCGCAACATGGTCACGGCCGCTTCCAGCGCCGATGCTGCGGTGGTGCTGGTGGACGCGACCAAGTTGCAGTGGCAAGACGCCCAGCTCGAACTGTTGCCCCAGACCCGCCGCCATTCACTGCTGGTCAACCTGCTGCGCGTGCCGTCCATCGTCTTTGCCGTGAACAAGCTGGACGCCGTGGAAGACCCGGCCTTGGCATTCGCCAATATCAGCGCCGCCCTGGCCGCTTTCACCTTGGCCGCCGGCATACCGGTGAAGGCCACAGTCCCTATTTCGGCGTTGAAGGGCCACAACGTGGTGGCGCCCAAGCCGGGCTGGTGCGGCTGGAATGGCCCGTCGCTTTTGCAGCTGCTGGAGCAGCTGGATGTGGTGGCGGCGGAAACCGCCGAGGCCTTCGCCTTTCCGGTGCAATGGGTCGAGAAGTTCTCCGCCTCGTCCGATACCCGCCAGGGCCGGCGGGTCTTCTGGGGCCGGGTGGCCACCGGCGACGTCCAGCCGGGTCAGCTGGTCAGGGTGCTGCCCAGCGGCCAGACAGCGACCGTGGCCCAGGTGCTGAACCACGCCCGCCAGCCCAACAGAGTGCTGGCCGGTCATAGCGCGGGCATCGTGCTGGACCGCGAGGTCGACGTCTCGCGCGGCGACTGGCTGTTGTCGCCCGAGGCAGGCGAGCCCGTGCGCGAGATCTCGGCCACCGTGGCCTGGATGGACGACGAGCCCCTGGTTGCGGGCCGGGTGTACTGGGCACTGCATGGCCATCGCTGGGTCAAGGCGAAGATACGCCGCATCGTCCACAAGCTGGACATCGACACTTTGGCGGAATCTGATGCAGATCAACTTGGGCCCAATTCGATCGGCCATGTCGACCTGACACTTCAGGAGCCGCTGGCGACCCTGCCTTACCTGCGCTCGCGCACCCTGGGCTCGCTGGTGCTGGTCGACACGGCCAGCCACAAGACCTCAGGGGCTGTGCTGGTTAGGTGACCCGCCCTTTTCCTCGAACGCCATAAAATCCAGGGTTTCCCCTGCAACGAACTACAACATGACTCACGTCGTCACCGAATCCTGTATCCGCTGCAAATACACCGACTGCGTGGACGTCTGCCCCGTCGATTGCTTCCGCGAAGGGCCGAACATGCTGGTGATCGACCCCGACGAGTGCATCGACTGCGCGGTGTGCATCCCCGAGTGCCCGGTCAACGCGATCTATGCCGAGGAGGATGTGCCGGCCGACCAGATTGCCTTCATCAAGCTCAACGTCGAGCTGGCCACCGCCCCGGGCTGGAAGAGCATCACCAAGCGCAAGCCCGCGCCGGAAGACGCAGACGAATGGAAAGACAAGACCGACAAGCTCTCCGAGCTGATTCGCTGATTCGCTGACCCGCTGAAAGCCATGGAACCTCAACTCAATCAGGAAGTGATCAAGACCGCCGCCGCCCACGACGGGCCCATCGAAACGGATGCGGTGATCGTCGGCGCCGGCCCCGTGGGCCTGTTCCAGGTGTTCGAGCTGGGCCTGCTGGAAATCAAGGCCCATGTGATCGACTCGCTGGCTTACCCCGGCGGCCAGTGCGTGGAGCTGTATCCCGACAAGCCGATCTACGACATTCCTGCAGTGCCGGTGTGCACCGGGCAAGAACTCACCGACAATCTGCTGCGGCAGATCGAACCCTTCGGCGCCACATTCCACTTCGGCCAGGAAGTCACCGTGGTGGAGAAGCAGGACGACGGCCGCTTCCTTGTGGAAACCTCCCGCGGCACCCGGTTTCTCACCAAGACCATCTTCATCGCGGCCGGTGTCGGAGCCTTTCAGCCGCGCACCCTGAAGGTGGATGGACTGGAAAAATTCGATGGCACGCAATTGCACTACCGCGTCAAGAATCCCGCCGATTTTGCAGGCAGGAACCTGGTGGTGGTTGGCGGCGGCGATTCGGCCCTCGACTGGGCCCTGAATTTCGCCGGCGACGGCGCCCACAAGGCCGAGAGCGTCATCCTGATCCACCGCCGCGATGGCTTCAAGGCCGCACCGGCCTCGGTGGCCAAGATGCACGAGCTGTGCGATCGCTACGCGATGCAGTTCATCGTCGGGCAAGTCACCGGCTACGAAGAGAAAGACGGCCGCCTC
>JAKFEZ010000040.1:0-9179 GCA_036675435.1 Ramlibacter sp.
GGCCGAACCGGCGCCCGCCCACCTCCCAGCGCCTGCCCCTGCCGCACCGCCGGCACCGGCGCGCCTCCAGGGTCCGGTGCTGGACGTGGCGGTGCCCGCCCAATCGCCGGGTGCATCCGGCGCCACGCCCGTGCCGGCACCAGCCGGGCCGGGCGCCGGCTGGGGCTCGCCCGGCCCGGGCGCCATCGGGATCGTCCCACGGCCGATGCCGGCCCGCCCCGGCGGCGCTGCATTGCCGCCGGCGCCCTACCTCGGCCCGGCGATCCCCCCGCATCCCGGGCCGTTCCGGCAGCGCCAGCGCAGCCTGAGCGACATGGCCAACGAGCAACTGCGCAAGCACAACAAGACACGCGATCCGCTCGCCGAAGGCATGGACCGGGCCGCGATGGACGATTGCCTGCACGCACCGCGCGAAACGCCGCAGGTGGGTGGGCTGCTGGCAGCGCCAGGGCTGGCGGCGCGCGCCCTGGCCGACCGTTGCGCCCGATAGCCGCGATCAGCCGGTGACGCTGGGATCGGTGTAGATAACCGACAGCGGGTAGCGCACGCCGGCCAGGTAGTCCTCGATGCAGCGCAGGACCAGCGGGCTGCGATGGCGAGCCGCGCTGGCGCGCACTTCCTCGGGCGTCAGCCAGAGGGCGCGCACGATGCCCTTGTCGAGGGGCTGTGCAGGGTCGTGCCGGCCCAGCTCGCCGCTGAATGCAAATCGGACATAGGTGGTGTCCTGCCCGGTCGAGGACCGGCGCGAGCGCGCAAGGTACACGCCGACCAACGCCGTGGGCCGGAACGTGTACGCGGTTTCCTCCAGCGTCTCGCGGGCGCAGCCCTCGGCCGGACTTTCGCCTGGGTCCAGGTGGCCGGCCGGATTGTTGAGCATCAGGCCGCCGGTCGTTTCTTCCTCGACCATCAGGAAGCGGCCGTCTTTTTCGATGACCGCGGCCACGGTGACACTGGGCTTCCAGGGTGTTTGCATGCACCGATTATCGGCACCGGCGCCGTCCGGCCCGCCGGCGCCCGGATGCGACACAATGCGCTGTCCCCGCCCCACTCAGCCACTCAGCCACTCAGCCACCATGCCCGCTCTTTCCGCTCTGTTCCAACGCGCCTCCCGTGCCGTGCTCGCCGCCAGCTTGCTTGCCCTGGCGGGGATGACGGCCCTGCCCGCGACCGCACAGACGCCGCCGGCGGGCGCCGCCGCAGCCACCGATGCGGGCGCTGCGGCACCAGCGCCCGCATCGGCAGCACCTGGGGCCCTTCCTGTGCTGCCGCAGATCCAGGCTCCCGAGGCGCCGGCCAATCCCTACGGCCTGCGCGCGCTGTGGCAGCAGGGCGACTGGGTGGCCCGCATCACCTTGCTGATCCTGGCGGTGATGTCGCTGGCCAGCTGGTATGTGCTGATCACCAAGCTGCTGGCCCAGTCGCGGATGGGCGGCCAGGGCAAGGCGGCCAACCAGAGCTTCTGGAAGGCCGACACCGTGCGGCAGGGCGCCGAGTCCCTGCAAAAGGGCAGCCCCTACCGGTTCATTGCCGAATCGGCGATGGAAGCGGCGCGCAAGCACGACGGCCTGATCGGCCAGGTCGACCTCAATACCTGGGTCACCCAGAGCATCGAGCGCGCCGTGGCCACCGTGCACAGCCGCACGCAGGAGGGGCTGGCGGTGCTGGCCACGGTGGGTTCGACGGCGCCGTTCGTCGGCCTTTTCGGCACCACCTGGGGTATCTACAACGCGCTGGTGAAGATCGGCGCTTCCGGCCAGGCCTCCATCGACAAGGTGGCCGGCCCGGTCGGCGAGGCGCTGATCATGACGGCCATCGGGCTGGCGGTGGCGGTGCCGGCGGTGCTGGGCTACAACTGGCTGGTGCGCCGCAACAAGGTCGGGATGGACATGGTGCGGGCCTTCGGCTCCGACCTGCACACCGTGCTGCTGGCGGCGGGCGTGAAGCGCTAGGCCGAACCTGCACTATCCGGAACGCCCCGAACGATGGCCATCACCTTCAAAGCATCGCAGGATGACGACGCCCTGATGGCGCAGATCAACACCACGCCCCTGGTCGACGTGATGCTGGTGCTGCTGATCATCTTCCTGATCACCATTCCGGTGGTCAACAGCTCTGTGGCGGTGAGCCTGCCGCGCGAGCCCAACCAGGCGCGCGAGACCCGGCCCGAGAACGTCATCATCTCGGTCGACGCGCAGGGCGCAACCTACTGGTTCGACACCCGGCTGCCGGGGCAGCCCGACCTGGTGGAATTGCTCGGCAAGATCGCCGCCATGCAGCCGCAGCCCGAGGTCCACATCCGCGGCGACGTGCGTGCCGACTACGAAGCCGTGGGCCGGGTGGTCTATGCGGCTCAGCAGATGGGCATCGCGCGCATCGGCTTCATCACCGAGCCGCCGGCCGGACGCTAGGGCCGATTTCCATGGGCATCCACATCGCCAGCGGCCACGACGAGGACCCCGAGGTCATGGTCGACATCAACACCACGCCCCTGGTCGACGTGTTGCTGGTGCTGCTGGTGATGCTCATCATCACGATCCCGATCAAGCTGCACTCGGTCGACATCGAGATGCCTGGGCGCAATGCGCCGCCGCCGCTGACACCGCCCGAGGTGGTGCAGATCGAGGTCACGCCGGCTGGCGGCTATCTCTGGAATGGCGAAGCGGTGGCCGGCCGCGCCGGGCTCGAGGCCCGGCTGCGGGCCGCCGCGGCCCTCCGGCCCGAGCAGCCGGAGATTCACCTGCGGCCGCACCGCGCCGCCAAGTACGACGCCGTCGCCGCTGCGCTGGCCAGCGCCCAGCGCCTGGGCCTGGTGCGGATCGGCCTGGTCGGCTCGGAACAGTTCGCGCCTTGAGGCGAAACCTGGAGCACCCGTGCAGTTTCCGGCGCAATTCATCCTGATGTACCTGGTGTTCCCCTTGTGGGTGGCGGCCGGCCTGGCCGACTGGGTGTGCCACCGCCGCACGGGCATCGCCCAGACCAGTGGCCTGAAGGAGAATTTGCTGCACCTGTTGATGTTCGCGCAGATCGGCCTGGCCATGCTGGCGGTCGCGCTGCTGGAGATCAATGCGGCCGTGCTGCTGCTGGTGGCGGGGGTGTTCCTGCTGCACCAGCTGACGGTGTACTGGGACTTGAACTACAGCACGATGCTGCGCGACGTTGGCCCGTTCGAGCAGATGGTGCACAGCTTCCTGGAGTTGCTGCCGCTGCTGTCGCTCGCCCTGCTGGCCGTGATGGAGTGGCCGCAGGCCCAGGCGCTGGTGTGGCAGGGCGATGCCATGGCCGACTGGACGCTGCGGCTGAAGGATCAGCCTTGGCCGCAGGCCTATCTGCAGGCCGGCCTGGCGGGCGTGGTGGTGTTCAACGCGCTTCCGCTGCTGCAGGAGACCTGGGCCTGCGCGCGCGGCCCCAAAAAGCCGCGGCGCAGGGTCACGGCCGCCGACGTGGCGGCGGCGCGCGCCGCCGGCCAGCCGGCGGGCAAGCCTACGGCTCGTACTCCTCGGACCCCTGGACCCAGATGAACGACTGGATATCGACCATGTCACGGGCCTTGAAGCCGGGCTTGCGGTCCAGGTCGCGGCGAATGATCGCGGCGAAGGTCAGCAGCGACTGGTAGACCGCCCAGGAGGGCTGGGAGCGGTACTCGAAGTCGAAGCCGTAGGCCTGCGCGGCCTTGCGCGTCACCATCGGCTTGAGGAACAGGTGCTTGTCGGGCCGGGCGATGAAGCCGAACACCGTGACCAGCGGCCAGGTCAGCACCCGCGTCTGCCGCCGCGGCAAGTCGGTGACGGCCTGGACCCAGTCCTCGAACTTGCGCTGCGGCGAGCCCCGGCCCCATAAAAATGCGTACAGCTCGGTGGCGAACAGCCGGGCCCCGGCGGGTGTCTTGACGGCGTCGCGCAGCGCCATCTTCTCGAACGAGAACAGCAGATTGGTGCGTGACTCGATCCGCACCGCCGCGTCTGCGATCTGGCGGAATTCGCCGCGCGCCAGCAACTTGCGGAAGTCGGCCGCGCCGAGTTCGGTCTGCCATTCGAGGTGGGCGCGCTCCTTGTAGGAGCGCTCCGCCACCTGGTAGGTGTCGTCCTGGAATCCCTCCGGATAGAACAGTTCGAATTTGCGCCGGCATCGCGCCGCGCCGAGGTAGTTGACGTTGCTGGCGCGAGCGCCTGTGGTTGGGGAAGAAAGGGATGCTGGACGTGCCATACGGGCAGTTTTTGGCCTGCCCCAACCTCAGCCATGTCAGACAACGCGCCGCGTCCGTGTAGGAATCAGACGGCGGCCGACACGAGGCGGACCCGGGTGATTTCCGAGGGCGCGCCGAAACGCTTGGGCGGCCCCCAATACCCGGTGCCACGGCTGACGTAGATCCACATCCGTCCGACCTTGTGCAGCCCGGCCGTGAACGGCTGCTGGAACCGCACGAAGAACCGCCACGGCAGGAACTGGCCGCCGTGGGTATGGCCCGACAGTTGGACGTCGAAGCCGGCCTGCTCGGCCGCCGGGGCGCTGCGCGGCTGGTGGGCCAGCAGCAATTTCACGGCCGCGGTGACGGGCGCGCCGGCCAGCGCCCGTCGCGGGTCGCTGCGGTGCGCCTCGTCGAAGTGGCCGGCGCTGAAATCAGTGACGCCGGCCAGCACCAGCTGTGCGTTGCCCCGCTCGATGACCACGTGCTCGTTGTGCAGCACCTTGATGCCCAGCCGCCCGAGCTCGGCCAGCCAGGGCTCCACGCCCGAGTAGTACTCGTGATTGCCGGTGACGAAGAAGCTGCCGTGCCGCGACGCCAGGCGGGCCAGCGGCGCGATCTGGCTGCCCAGCTCGGCCACCGAGCCGTCGACCAGATCGCCGGTGATCGCGACGATATCCGGCCGCAGCCGGTTCACGGCCTCGACGATGCCCTCGACATAGCGGTGGCGAATGGTCGGGCCGACGTGGATGTCGCTGATCTGGACGATGGTGAAGCCCTGCAGCGAGGCCGGCAGGCCGGCCAGCGGGATATCGACTGTTGCCACCGCGGCGGTGCGGCGCGCGTTCAGAAAGCCCAGCAGCGTGACCAGGAGGGCCAGCACCGGCACTGCGGCCGCCGTCGCAGCGCGAATACCTTCCGACGGAATCCCCGGGGCGGCCAGGCTGGCCAGCCAAACCACCAGCAGCAGCGCATCGCGCAGCAAGGTGGCGACGAAGAGCGACGAGAACAGCCCGAGGAAGAACAGGCCGACCCCGGCCAGGGTGTCAGACACTGGAGGCCTCGCCAGGCGCCGGGCGAACATGCCCACGGGCACCAGCAGCGCCGAGGCGACCAGCAGGGCGGCGAGGGCGAGGCCGGGCCCGGGAAAAGGCGGCACCAGGCGGGCCCCGATGTACAGGTGCAATCCGGCGGACAGTCCCAGGAGATAGAGGGGGCGCATGCCAGCCAGATGATGCCGGATCGCGCTTTTGAAAGCCGCGGGTTTCTAGACGACCGCCGGCGAGCTGGCGCCGTCGATGTTGAGGATCGCGCCGGAGACGTAGGAGGCACGCTCGGAGCTGAGGTACACCACGACATCGGCTACTTCCTCTGCCGTTGCGATGCGCCGCAGCGGCATCCGCGCGGCCGACCGGCGCAGCGCTTCTTCCTCGGGGATACCTTCCTGGCGCGCCTGCACGGCGATGCCCTCGTGCAGCCGCTCGGTGGCGGTGAGCGTGGGATTGACCGCGTTGATCCGCACACCCTGTGGCGCGTAGGCCGCGGCGAGCCCGGCCGTGGCCAGCATCAGCGCGGCATTGGCGGCACCTCCCGAAAGGTGGATGGGCGTCGGGAACTTGCCGCCCATGCCGATGACATTGACGATGGCGCCCGCCCCGCGCGCCGCCATGCGCTTGACCAGGGGATCGATGACATTGATATAGGGATGGAACTTGGCGTCGAGGGCCGAGCGCCACGCCAAGGGGCTCAGCTCCGCAAAAGGACGGCGGGCCGCGGCGCCGGCGCAATTCACCAGGATGTCCACGGTGGCGTGGCCCGCCTCGGCCTGGTCCACCAACTGCAGGGCCTCGTCCTCGTCGGTCAGGTCGGCGATCAACGCCGCCACGCGGGTGCCGCCGTCCAGGGTGGCCAGTGCCGCGTCCCGAGAGGCCATGGAGCGCCCGCACAGGGTGACGAGGGCGCCTTCCGCGAGGTAGAGGCGGGCGCAGGCCAGCCCGATACCACGGGTGCCGCCGGTGATCAGCACATGCTTGTCGCGCAAACCGAGATCCATGAAGTGTCCTTTGACGCCCGCCGCAGGCGAACAGGTGGAGCGGCAGGCGCCCATTCTGAAGCCTTTGGGCGATGCCCAACGGTCCACCGGACCGCTGCCTGCGCGAGTGAGGCTGCTGAGCGCGGGTGCGGCTTTCATGTAAGCTCGCGGTCAGCCAGTAACCAAACAACCAGTCCGATCCGAGGAGAGACGTCCATGCAGATTGGCGTTCCCGCCGAAACCACGGCGGGTGAAACCCGTGTTGCCGTCACACCCGAGACGGCCAAGAAACTGAAGGCACAAGGCCACACCCTGCGGGTCCAGTCCGGCGCAGGGCTGGCGGCCAGCGTCACCGACGAGGCTTACCAGGCGGTGGGCTGCGAGATCACCGATGCCGCCGGCGCGTTCGGCTGCGAGGTGGTGCTCAAGGTGCGCAACGCCTCGGCAGCCGAGGCCGCCCTGATGAAGCCCGGCACCGCCGTGGTCGGCATGCTCAACCCCTTCGATGCCGACGGCCTGCAGCGCCTGGCCGGCGCCGGCCTCACCGGCTTTGCACTGGAGGCGGCCCCCCGCACCACCCGTGCCCAGAGCATGGACGTGCTCTCCTCGCAGGCCAACATCGCCGGCTACAAGGCCGTGATGATCGCGGCCAATCTTTACCAGCGCTTCTTTCCCATGCTGATGACCGCCGCCGGCACCGTCAAGGCCGCCCGGGTGGTGATCCTGGGCGTCGGCGTCGCCGGGCTGCAGGCCATCGCCACCGCCAAGCGGCTGG
This sequence comes from Ramlibacter sp., assembly GCA_036675435.1. Lineage (GTDB taxonomy): Bacteria > Pseudomonadota > Gammaproteobacteria > Burkholderiales > Burkholderiaceae_C > Ramlibacter. The sequence goes on from JAKFEZ010000040.1 coordinate 6,991, forward strand.
GCGCCGTGATCGAGGCCTCCGACGTGCGGCCCTCGGTCAAGGAGCAGGTCGAGTCGCTGGGCGCCAAGTTCATCGACGTGCCCTACGAAACCGCCGAAGAAAAGGAGGCCGCCGAGGGCGTCGGCGGCTATGCCCGCCCGATGCCGCCCAGCTGGCTGGAGCGGCAAAAGGCCGAGGTGGCCAAGCGCGTCGCCCAGGCCGACGTGGTCATCACCACCGCCCTGATCCCGGGCCGGCCCGCGCCGGTGCTGGTCACCGAAGACATGGTCCGCTCGATGAAGCCCGGCTCGGTCATCGTCGACCTGGCCGCCCCGCAAGGCGGCAACTGCCCGCTCACCGAGCCCGGTCAGACCGTGGTGAAGCATGGAGTGACGCTAGTCGGCGAAACCAACCTCGCCGCGCTGGTGGCGGCCGACGCCTCGGCCCTGTACGCGCGCAACGTGCTCGATTTCCTCAAGCTCATCCTGCCCAAGGAAGGCGGCCTGAGCGTCGACATGAACGACGACATCGTGGCGGCCTGCCTGATGACCAAAGACGGCGAAGTGAAGCGAATCAAGTGAATTTGCGGGACAGATCTTCAGCTCTGTCCCCAACTGAATAAAAAACTGACTGGAACGACATGGAAGTCTCACACACCGTCATCAACCTGATCATCTTCGTGCTGGCCATCTATGTCGGCTACCACGTGGTCTGGACCGTCACCCCGGCGCTGCACACGCCCCTGATGGCCGTGACCAACGCCATCTCGGCCATCGTCATCGTCGGCGCCATGCTGGCCGCGGCCCTGACCGAAACCAACCTGGGCAAGACCATGGGCGTGCTGGCCGTGGCGCTGGCCGCCGTCAACATCTTCGGCGGCTTCCTGGTGACCCGCAGGATGCTGGAGATGTTCAAGAAGAAGGACAAGAAGGCGCTGCCCGCGGCCGGTCAAGGAGCGGCCAAATGAGCATGAACGTCGTCACGCTGCTGTATCTGGTCGCGTCGGTCTTCTTCATCCAGGCCTTGAAGGGCCTGTCGCATCCCACCACTTCGATCCGCGGCAACCTGTTCGGCATGGCCGGCATGGCCATCGCCATGTTCACCACCGCGGCGCTGATCGTCGAGACCTCCGGCGGCTCGGCCCGCGGCATGGTCTGGGTGCTGCTGGGCCTGGTGGTGGGCGGCGGCTACGGCGCCTACCGCGCCAAGACCGTGGAGATGACGAAGATGCCCGAGCTGGTCGCCTTCTTCCACAGCATGATCGGCCTGGCGGCCGTATTCATCGCGGTGGCTGCGGTGGCCGAGCCCTATGCCTTCGGCATCGCCCCCAAGGGCTCGCCCATTCCCGCCGGCAACCGGCTGGAGCTGTTCCTGGGCGCGGCCATCGGCGCCATCACCTTCTCCGGCTCGGTGATTGCCTTCGGGAAGCTCTCGGGCAGCTACAAGTTCCGTCTGTTCCAGGGCGCCCCGGTGCAGTTCGCCGGCCAGCACAAGCTCAACCTCATCCTGGGCCTTGCCACCCTCGCCCTGGGCCTGGTGTTCATGGCCACCGGCAACTGGACGGCGTTCTTCGCCATGCTGGCGCTGTCGTTCGTGATGGGCGTGCTGATCATCATCCCGATCGGCGGGGCCGACATGCCGGTGGTGGTGTCCATGCTCAACAGCTACTCCGGGTGGGCGGCCGCCGGCATCGGCTTCAGCCTGAACAACAGCATGCTGATCATCGCCGGCTCGCTGGTGGGTTCTTCGGGCGCGATCCTGTCGTACATCATGTGCAAGGCGATGAACCGCTCGTTCTTCAACGTGATCCTGGGCGGCTTTGGAGGGGAAGCCGCCACGGCGGCTTCCACCACCGGCGGCGTGCAGAGGTCCGTCAAGAGCGGCAGCGCCGACGACGCCGCCTTCGTGCTGTCCAATGCCGAGACGGTGGTGATCGTGCCGGGCTACGGCCTGGCGGTGGCGCGGGCCCAGCACGCGGTCAAGGAGCTGGCCGAGAAGCTCATCCACAAGGGCATCACGGTGAAGTACGCCATTCACCCGGTGGCCGGGCGGATGCCGGGCCACATGAACGTGCTGCTGGCCGAGGCCGAGGTGCCCTACGACCAGGTGTTCGAGATGGAGGACATCAACGGCGAGTTCGGCCAGTGCGACGTGGCCATCATCCTGGGCGCCAACGACGTGGTGAACCCGGCTGCGCTGCAAAAGGGCAC
>JAKFEZ010000262.1:0-39564 GCA_036675435.1 Ramlibacter sp.
GGCGGGCGCGCTGCGCTGCGGCTCCATCGCCATCGTCGGCAAGCCCAACGTCGGCAAGTCGACCTTGCTCAATGCACTGGTGGGCCAGAAGATCAGCATCACCTCGCGCAAGGCGCAGACCACGCGCCACCGCATCACCGGCATCCGCACCATCGGGGCCACGCAGTTCGTCTTCGTCGACACGCCAGGCTTCCAGACCCGGCATGCCACAGCCCTGAACAAGTCGCTGAACAAGACGGTGCTGGGCGCGGTGGGCGACGTCGACCTGGTGCTGTTCGTGGTCGAGGCAGGCAAGTTCACACCCGCGGATGCCAAGGTGATGGCTTTGCTCAAGCCCGGCATCCCGGTGCTGCTGGTCGCCAACAAGCTCGATGAAGTGCACCGCCGGGGTGATCTGGCGCCGTGGCTGCAGGAGATGCAGAAGCGGCACGCGTTCACCGAGTTCGTTCCGATGTCGGCCAAGAACGCCAAGGATGTGGAGCGCCTGTTCGCCATCTGCGAGAAATACCTGCCCGAGCAGCCCTGGTGGTACGGGCCGGACGAACTGACCGATCGCAGCGAGAAGTTCCTGGCCAGCGAAACCGTACGGGAGAAGCTGTTCCGTTTTACCGGCGACGAGCTTCCCTACACCTCGACGGTGGTGATCGACAAGTTCGACGAAGAGCCCAGTCCCAAGCACAAGCGCCTGGTGCGCATCGCCGCCACCATCGTGGTCGAGCGCGATGGCCACAAGGCGATGGTCATCGGCGACAAGGGCGAGCGGCTCAAGCGCATCGGCACCGAGGCGCGCCAGGAACTCGAGAAGTTGATGGACTGCAAGGTGTTCCTGGAGATCTGGGTGAAGGTCCGCTCCGGCTGGGCCGACGACGAAGCCCGCGTCCGCAGCTTCGGCTACGAGTGATCAATGGCCCCCACGTTTGCCGCTGCGCGGCTGCTCTGCCCCCCGAGGGGGCCCAAATCCCCTAGGGGCGGCCCGTCGGGGATTTGATGCCATGGCTGGCAAGCGAATTGGCGACGAACCGGCCTTCGTCCTCCACCGCTACGACTGGAGCGAGTCCAGCCTGATTCTCGAGGTGTTCACCCGCCATCACGGACGGGTCGCGCTGGTGGCCAAGGGCGCCAAGAAGCCGAGTTCCAACTTCCGGCCGGTGCTCCTGCCCTTGCAGCCGCTGCACGTTGCCTTCGGCGGCGATGCCGAAATCCGCACGCTCAAGGGCGCGGAATGGGCCGGCGGCCAGGTCATGCCTACCGGTGATGCCCTGCTGTCGGGCTACTACCTGAACGAACTGGTGCTGCGTCTCCTGGCGCGCGACGACCCGCATCCGCAATTGTTCGATGCGTACGCGGCCGCAGTCGAGGTGCTGGGATCCGGCCACAACGAGGCGCTGGAGCCGGCCCTGCGCACCTTCGAACTACTGCTGTTGCGCGAGGTCGGCTTGTTGCCGACGCTGGCGATGCAGACTCTGACGCTGGGCGCGCTGGAGCCGCAGGCCCGCTACAGCCTGGTGCCCGAAGCGGGGCTGGTCGCCTCGCGGGAGGACGACGGCCGCGCCAGCCTCAGCGGCGCGCAGTGGCTGGGGCTGCAGCGCGCGCTGGACGAGCAGCCGCCTTTCCATGCCACGCTGCGGCAAGCTGCGGGTGCGATGGCCGAGCTCAAGCCGCAATTGCGAACCCTGCTGCACTACCATTGCGGGGTCAGCACGCTGCGCACCCGGCAGCTGATGATGGATCTCCAGGCTCTATGACATGACCCCCACGCTCTCCACTTCGTGTTTCGCTGCCCCCCAAGGGGGCCTTCGCCGCTTGGGGCGGCCCGGCGCCGGTTTATGACCCCCACGCTCTCCACTTCGTGTTTCGCTGCCCCCCGAGGGGGCCTTCGCCGCTTGGGGCGGCCCGGCGCCGGTTTATGACCCCCACGCTCTCCACTTTGTGTTTCGCTGCCCCCCAAGGGGGCCTTCGCCGCTTGGGGCGGCCCGGCGCCGGCTCATGACCCTACCCACCACCGCACTCTCCGTCAATCTCAACAAGGTGGCCCTGGTGCGCAACACCCGGCACCTGGGCATCCCCAGTGTGCTGCGCGCGGCGACCCTCTGCCTGGACGCGGGGGCGCATGGCATCACGGTGCACCCCCGACCCGATGCGCGCCATATCCGCGCCGGCGACGTCCATGACCTGCATCGCCTGCTGCAATCGCGGCCGGATGCTGAATTCAACATCGAGGGCAATCCGTTTCACAACCTGATGGATTTCGTGCGTGAGCTGCGGCCCCATCAGTGCACGCTGGTGCCCGATGCGGAAGGCCAGCTCACCAGCGATCATGGCTGGGACCTGACAGCGGACGCGGCGCGACTGCGGCCCGTGATCGCCGAGGCAAAGTCGCTCGGCGTGCGCGTCAGCTTGTTCATGGACCCGCAGCCGCAGGCCATGGCCGCCGCCAAGGCCGTCGGAGCCGACCGGGTGGAGCTGTATACCGAGAGCTACGCCCGCGCCTACGGCACTGCCCGCCAGGGCGAAGTGCTGGAGGCGTTCACGCAGGCAGCGCAAGCGGCGCTGCAGGCCGGGCTGGAGGTGAACGCCGGGCACGACCTGAACCGCGACAACCTCGCCGATTTCCTGAATGCCGTGCCGGGTGTGCGCGAGGTGTCCATCGGCCACGCTCTGATCTCCGATGCGCTCGAACTCGGGTACGCGGCGACCGTTCAGGCCTACCTCGCCAGCATGGCCGGCGCACGGACGCCATGATCTACGGCATCGGCACCGACGTCTGCGACGTGCGGCGAATCCGCGCCTCGCTCGAGCGCCACGGCGACCGGTTCGCCCGCCGGGTCCTCTGCGATGGCGAGATGGCCGTGTGGCAGGCCCGCAGCGCGCGCTGGCCGGAGCGGGGCCTGCGCTATCTGGCGACCCGCTTTTCGGCCAAGGAGGCATTCAGCAAAGCCATCGGCCTGGGCCTGAGGATGCCGATGAGCTGGCGGGCTTGCGAAATCGCCAACCTCGCCAGCGGCAAGCCGGTCATCGTGCTGCATGGCGGCCTGAAGGACTGGTTCGAGGCGCAGGGCCTCGCGGCCCACGTCACCGTCACCGACGAAACCGACTACGCGGCCAGCTTCGTCGTGGTGGAAAAGAAAGACAGCGAATGAACGCGCACGCACCCCTGGTCCTGGACATCGCCGGCACCTCCCTGACGGACGCCGATCGCCGGCGGCTGGCCCATCCGTTGACGGGTGGGATGATTCTGTTCGGCCGCAACTGGCACGACCGGGTTCAGCTCACCGACCTCTGCGCCGACATCAAGTCCGTGCGCGAAGACCTGCTGATCTGCGTCGACCACGAGGGCGGGCGGGTCCAGCGCTTTCGGGCCGGTGGCTTCACCCATCTGCCCCCGATGCGCGCCTTCGGGGAGATGTGGATGGAGGACCCGCGTGGGCGCGAAGGGTGGGGCGCCATGGCGGCCTCCAATGCCGCGACCGCCGCGGGCTATGTGCTGGGGGCCGAGCTGCGCGCCTGCGGCGTGGACTTCAGCTTCACGCCCGTGCTCGACCTGGACTGGCCGGATGAGGCCGCCGTCGACGGCGGCGCTTCCCGCAGCAGCGTCATCGGCGACCGAGCCTTCCATCGCGACGCGCGGGTGGTGGCGCTGCTGGCCAAGTGCCTGATGCATGGCCTGCTGGCGGCCGGGGTCGCCAATTGCGGCAAGCATTTTCCCGGTCACGGGTTCGTCAAGGCCGATTCGCACACCGAGATTCCCGTCGACAAGCGCAGCCTCAAGGCCCTCCTGGCCGACGATGCCGCGCCTTACGAGTGGCTCAACACCGTGTTGACCAGCGTGATGCCGGCGCATGTGATCTACCCCAAGGTCGATCCGCGCCCGGCCGGCTTTTCCAGCCGCTGGCTCAATGACATCCTGCGCGGGCAACTGGGTTTCAGCGGTGCCATCTTCAGCGACGACCTGAGCATGGAAGGCGCGCGCCGGATCGACGGGCGCGAGGTGAGCTATACCGAAGCCGGCGTTGCGGCGCTGAACGCCGGTTGTGACATGGTGCTGCTGTGCAACCAGTCGGTGGGCGAGGGGCGGGCAGTGGACGAGTTGCTCGACGGCCTGGCCGAGGCGCAGCTGAAAGGGCGGTGGCACCCATTGGGCGCCAGCGAACAGCGCCGTCTGGCATTGCTGCCATCGGGGCCGGCGCTGCCCTGGGATGCGTTGATGCGGCATCCTGCCTACATTCAGGCGCTCGATTTGCTGCCGTGAACGCCAGGGGCTAGCGCCACGCGGGCTCGCCGCCGTCCTCGAGGTAGCTCAGATACACCCTGAGGTGGAACTCGTAGAGGTGATAGTGGGGCTCCATCCAGGTGCAGAGCTGGTAGAAGGCCTTGTCATGCCCCGACTCCTTGATGTGGGCCACCTCGTGAACGGCGATCATGCGCAGGAACTCCGGCGGTGTTTCCCGCAACAGCCCGGCCACCCTGATTTCACGTTTGGCCTTCAGCTTGCTGCCCTGCACCCGGGAGATCGTCGTGTGGGTGCCCAGGGCGTGCTGAACCACGTGCAGCTTGCCGTCGTACGCCACCTTGCTCAGTGGCGGCGAGCTGCGCAGGTATCGGTTCTTGAGCTCCAGCACATAGTCATACAAGGCCCGGTCGGTGCGAATGGTGTGGGCGCTGGGGTAGAGGCCCAACAACCAGCCTTGCAGCCGGCCCTGCGCCATCAGGTCTTGCACTTGCGCCAGGGTGGCCTCGGGATAGCCGGCCAGGTACTTCACGACGCCTGCGCCCCCGCCCCTGCATACGCCAGGCCGGAGGCCACGCTGCCGAACAGGTCTCCCTCGACCAGCGCCACGCCGGGAAAGCCGCGGCGCAGCGCCTGCTGGAACGGCCGCAGCGCCGACGAACCGCCGGTCAGGTAGATCGCGTCCAGGCCCGACGCCGCCAGGCCGGCGCGGCGAACGCACTCCTGGGCACAGTGCACGACCTGGTCCAGCAGCCCGGCGAGTTGCCGCTCCATCGACAAGGTGTCCAGCGGTGCGACCAGGCCGGCTTCGACACAGGAAAGATCGATGGTGGTGGTGCGCTCGTCGCCGGAGCTGCGGATCTTGGCCTGTTCGACTTCTCCCGCCAGCCGGTGTCCCAGGCGATGCTCCAGCACGGTCATCAGCCGATCATGAAGGCGCGCGTCGCTGTAGTTGACGCGCAGCTCGCCCGCCTGCCGCCGCATCTTGGGCGTGTACAGCCAGTTGATCAGGTGCCAGGTGGCCAGATCGAAGAAGATCGGCGAGGGCACTTCCCGGCCCTGCGGGCCCACATGGCGCAGCCCCAGCAGCGGCATCACCTGTTCCAGGCTCAGTTTGCGGTCGTAGTCGGTCCCGCCGATGTGAACGCCGGTGGTGGCCAGGATGTCTTCGGCGCGATCCGCGCGCCCGGCACGCTCCGGCCCCAGCCGGACCACCGTGAAGTCCGACGTGCCACCGCCGATGTCCACGATCAGGGTCAAGGATTCGCGCGTCACGCGCCGCTCGTAGTCGAAGGCAGCGGCGATGGGTTCGAGTTCGAGGCTCGCTTCCTCGAAACCGGCCGCCGCAGCCGCCTTCAGCAGCGCCGCCTGCGCCCGCTTGTCGCGCGCCGGGTCGTCATCGACGAAATGAACCGGGCGGCCGATGACGACCCGCCGCGGCTTGCCTCCCAGATGCCGCTCGGCCCGGTGGCCCAACTCCCTGAGGAAGCGCGAGATGATTTCCTGGAAGCTCACCACGCCGTCGGGAACGGCGGTTTTTTCCTGCAGCAGGCTGCTGCCCAGAAGGCTCTTGAGCGAGCGCATCAGCCGGCCCTCGCATCCGCTCAGGTAGAGGGCGATCGCCTCCCGCCCGAAATGGATGCTGCGATCCTCGGCGTTGAAGAAAACCGCGCTGGGCAATGCAGTCGCTTCGCCTTCCAGCGGCACCAGCTGCGCCAGCCCGCCGGGGCGGACCGAAGCAATGGCCGAGTTGGAGGTTCCGAAGTCGATGCCCAGCGTATGCAGGCGCTGCGGCATGGCCCGATCAGGATTCCCGGCGCAGCGCCGGAAACAGGATGACGTCGCGGATGCTGGGGCTGTCGGTCAGCAGCATCATCAGCCGGTCGATGCCGATGCCGCAGCCGCCGGTGGGCGGCATGCCGTATTCGAGGGCGCGCACGAAATCGTGGTCGTAGTACATGGCTTCGTCATCGCCCGCGTCCTTGGCGTCCACCTGGGCGGCAAAACGCGCGGCCTGCTCCTCGGCGTCGTTCAGCTCGGAAAACCCGTTGCCGAACTCGCGCCCGGTGATGTAGAGCTCGAAGCGCTCGGTCACCTCGGGCCGGGCGTCGTTGGCACGGGCCAGGGGCGAGATCTCGGTTGGGTGCTCCATGATGAAAGTCGGCTGCCAGAGCTTTTCCTCGACGGTCTCCTCGAAAAACGTCACCTGCAAGCTGGCGATCGAGCGCGCCGACAGCTTGTTCTTTTCTTCGCTGAGCCCCAGCTTGCGCAGGGCGGCCACGAGCCAGTCGCGGTCGTCGACGTTCTCGCCCGCCTCCGTGTGCTTGAGGATGGCTTCCCGGATGGTCAGCCGCTCGAACGGGCGCGCCAGATCGACCGGCTGGCCGCTGTAGCTCAGTTGGAGCGTGCCGGTGGCCTTCTGCGCGGCGTCGCGGATCAGGGCCTCGGTGAAGTCCATCAGGTCGCGGTAATTCCAATAGGCCGCGTAGAACTCCATCATGGTGAATTCGGGGTTGTGGCGAACCGAGATGCCTTCGTTGCGGAAGTTGCGGTTGATCTCGAACACGCGCTCGAAGCCGCCTACCACCAGCCGCTTCAGGTACAGCTCGGGGGCGATCCGCAGGAACATCTCCTGGTCGAGCGCGTTGTGGTGCGTGGTGAAGGGCTTGGCGTTGGCGCCGCCCGGAATGGGATGCAGCATCGGCGTTTCGACTTCCAGAAAGCCGTTGGACACCATGAACTCACGGATGCTGCTGACGGCCTTGCTGCGGGCGACGAAGCGGTCGCGCGCGACCGGGTCCGTCATCAGGTCGACATAGCGCTGACGGTACTTCACTTCCTGGTCGGCCACGCCGTGGAACTTGTCGGGCATCGGCCGAAGGCTCTTGGTCAGCAGGCGGATGCTGGTCGCGTGCAGCGAAAGCTCGCCCGTGCGGGTCTTGAACACCCGGCCCTCGGCGGCGACGATGTCGCCCAGGTCCCAGTGCTTGAAGGCGGCGTAGGTCTCCTCGCCCACGTCGTCGCGCGTCACGTAGACCTGGATCCGCCCGGTGCCATCCTGGATCGTGGCGAAGCTGGCCTTGCCCATCACCCGCTTGAGCATCATCCGGCCGGCGACGCTGGCCGTGAGGCTCTGCTCGGCCAGCAGCTCGGTGGACTTCTCGCCATGGTGCGCGTGCAGGTCCGCGGCCCGGTGCCCGGGCTTGAAGTCGTTGGGGAAAGCCACGCCCTTGCCCTGCCTCTGCCCCTCGCGCAGGGCCTTGAGCTTTTCGCGGCGCTCGGCGATCAGCTGGTTTTCGTCAACGGGCGGCGCGGGTGGGGCAGGGTGGTTATGGTCGGACATGAAAAAACGCCAGGCGGGGGCAATTGCGGGCCAAACCGCTGATTTTAGTTTTTTGTGGAGCCGGGCCGGGGCGACCGGATAATTGCCGCATGTTCCTGAAAGCCGGCGCTGTGTCCCTGGCCCTGCTGCTGGCCAGCCGCCTGCTCGGGCTGGCGCGGGAATCCGCCCAGGCCGCGGCCTTCGGGGCCACCGGCATGGCCGACGTGGTGGTGCTGATGCTCGCACTGCCGGATTGGCTGGCCGGCGTGCTGGCCAGCGGCGCGCTGGCGTATGTGCTGGTGCCGGCGTGGGCCGGCCGCGACCCTGCGCAAGTCGCCACCATGCAGCGCAAAGTGGCCTGGCGCCTGCTCGCCGCCGGTGCCGTCCTGGCCTTGCTGATGGCACTGGGGCGGCGTCCCGTCGCCGCCTGGCTCGCAGCGGGGCTGCCGGGGGAGATGCTTGCCGCCGCCGCCGATGGCATCGGCTGGAGCGCGCTGGCGCTGCCGGCCGCATTGCTGGCGGCGTTGTGGAGCACTCGCCTGCAGCACGAGCGCGATTTTGCCGGCATGTACGGCGCCAACCTGGTGGTCAACGCGGCCCTGATCGCCGCGATCATGGCGGCCGCATTCAACGTGGCGATTGACGCCGTGACCTGGCTGGGCGTGTGCCTGTCAGTCGCCATGTTGTTGCGCCTGGCCTGGCTGCACTGGCGGGCGCCGGCGCCAGTCGATCGGCGCAGCGCTGCCGCGTCGGCAGCGCCGTTGCCCCGGCTGCCGGTCTGGCTATGGGCTGCGCTGTCGGCCGGCCTGCCTCTGACACTCCCGTTTGCCGCGCGGTCGATCGCGTCGCAATCGGGCGAAGGCGCGCTGGCCACGTTCAACTACGCCTGGAAGCTGGTCGAGCTGCCGCTGTTGCTGGCCATCCAGCTGGTCGCCACGCTTGCCTTGCCGGCGATCGCCAGAACACTGACGGCGGGCGATGCTGGCGCCGCGCGCGGCGCCGTGCGCGGCGCGTTCGCACTGGCTTGGGCGCTGGCGTGCGCCGCTGCCGCCGCCTTGCTGCTGGGCGCACCGGCGATTGCAGAGGTCTTGTTCGGCTGGGGCCGCATGGAGCCGCAGGCGTTGGCAAGCGTGGCGCAGTGGGGTGCGCTCGGCGCCTGGGGCCTGCTGCCGCACGCCGTGGTGGCGGTTGCGCTCGCCGTGCTGGCGGTTCGCGGGCGAATGAAGGCGGCGGTGACGGCCTATGGACTGGCGCTGGCGCTGCTGCTGGGGTATGCCGCGTGGGGCGCCGTCGACGGTGCGCGCTTGATGGCCGTACTGAACTTGTTGCAATGTGCCGTGGCCGTCGTGGTGCTGGCGGCGCTGGGCGGCGAGGCTCGTGCCTGGCTGCCCTGGCGGTCGATGGCGATATCGTTGCTGTGCCTGCTAGCGCTTGCCGGCCTGGGCGCACAGCTTCCCCTGCCGTCCTGGGGGTTATGGGCGGGACTCGCAGCGGCTGGCGCCGCCGGGGCCCTGGTCATGGCGGGCACCTGGTGGGGCAGTGCCGATTTGCGGCAGGCCCTGGCGCGATAATCGCTGCTCGTCCATGCTTGAATTGATCCAGATCACGAATGACCCGGCGTTCGCGCGACGCTGCGACGAACTCGGCGGCTTCCGGCTGTTCGTCGACCTCGAGCGGCGGGGCAAGGCAGAGCGACAGGCCGGCCGCAATACCTTCATCAGCTCGCATTGTCCGGAGGACGTCGGCCGCATCAAGCAGGTGCTGCGGCGATCGTCGTTGATGGTGCGCCTCAATCCCCTGCACGGTGACACGCGCGAAGAGGTCGAGGCGGCGCTCGCGCAGGGGGCCGACCAGCTGATGCTGCCGATGTTCAGACACGCCGGCGAGGTGCGCGATTTCTGCGCACTGGTCGCCGGCCGCGTGCCGGTGGTGGCATTGCTGGAGACGGGCGATGCGCTGGACTGCCTGCAGGAATGGATCGCCACACCGGGGCTGGCCGAGGTCTACGTCGGCCTGAACGACCTTCATCTTTCGCTGGGCCATCGTTTCATGTTCCAGCCGCTCGCGCTGGGGCTGGTCGATCGCGTCGCCGCCGCCGCCCGGCGGCATGGCCGGCGCTTCGGGTTTGGCGGGATTGCCCGGCTGGATGAGGGCGCATTGCCGGGGCGCGACGTGCTGGCCGAACACCTGCGGCTCGGCTCGGCAGCGGTGATCCTCTCGCGCACGTTTCACGCAGGAGAGCAGGGCGGCGGATTCGAGGCCGAGGTCGCGCGCTTGCGGCAGGCTGAAATCGAATTGGCGCAGCGCACGCCGGCGCGAGTCGAGGCAGATGCGAGACGCATTGCCGACGTCATCGAACGAATTGCAGCCGACGCGGGCCTCGCGGCATGAAACGGATGATCGACGTGGTGCTCTGCCTTCTCGCTCTTGCCTTGCTGTCGCCGGTGTTGGCGGTCGCCGCGATCAGCGTCGCGCTGGAGGGCGGGCGGCCGGTGCTGTTTCGCCAGGCGCGGCTGGGCCGGCACGGCCGCGAGTTTCCGATGTACAAGTTTCGCACCATGGTGAAGAACGCGGCGGCGATCGGCCCTTATCACACGGCCGATGGCGATCCGCGGATCACGCCCGTGGGCCGGTTTCTGCGGCGCTCGAGCATCGACGAGCTGCCCCAGCTGTTCAACGTGCTGCGCGGGGAGATGAGCCTGGTCGGGCCGCGCCCGGATGTTCCGGTCCAGCGCGCGCTCTACGATCCCGCTGCCTGGGCCGAACGCTGCAGCGTCCGGCCGGGCATCACAGGCCTGGCGCAGGCGCTGCTGCGCTCGCAGGGCACCCAGAGCCAGCGGCTGGCCCTGGATCTGCGCTACGTGCGCGAACAGACTTTGTGGCTCGACCTGAAGATCATGTGGTGGACGCTGGGTCGCCTGTCGGGAAAAGGCGGGAACTAGCCATGTGTGGGATCTTCGGTTACTGGGACCGCGACCGTCGTGCGCTGCCAGAGGGCGTTCTCGCGGCCATGGCGCAAAAACTCGCGCACCGTGGGCCCGACGACCGGGGCTTCTGGCAGCAACCCGCCCGCGGGGTGGCCCTGGGCAACAACCGCCTTTCTGTCATCGACATCGAAGCAGGCCACCAGCCGTTCGTCTCCGACGATGGGCAGGTCGCGCTGGTGCAGAACGGCGAGATCTTCAACTACGTGGAATTGGCGGCGCAGCTGCGGCGCGAGGGCGTGGTGCTGAAAACAGCCTCCGACACGGAAGTCCTGCTGCGCTTGTACGAACGGGACGGCATCTCCTTCGTGCACCAGCTCAATGGCATGTTCGCCATCGCGATCGATGATTTGCGCGAGGACGCGATGTACCTCGTGCGCGACCGCATCGGGGTCAAGCCGCTGTACCTCGCCGACGACGGGCGGCGCGCCTTTTTCGCATCCGAGCTCAAGGGCATTCTGCCGGGCACGGGCGCCAGCGGCCGCGCCCCCGAGATCGACGACGAGGCGATCCACCATTACCTGAGCTTCAACTACATCCCCGCACCCTGGACGATATGGCAAGGCATCCGGCACGTCATGCCGGGCACCTGGGTGAAACTCACCCGCAGCGGCACGCAGACGCATCGGTGGTGGAACCTGGCCGATCAGCGCGAGCAGGATCACGGGTTCGGAGCCTGGGCCGAGGAATTCATGGCCATCCTGGACGACGCCACCCGTATTCGCCTGCGCGCCGACGTGCCATGGGGGGCTTTTCTGTCGGGCGGGGTCGACTCGAGCACCATCGTCGGGCTGATGGCCCGGCACGTCGACCGGCCCGTCAAGACCTTTTGCATCGGCTTTGCCGACCCACGCTACGACGAATCGGCGTTCGCGGCAGAGGCTGCCCAGCGCTTTGGCTGCGACCACACCAGCGAGATCGCCGAGCTGAACATGCTGGACCGCTGGCCTCACGTTCTGTATCACCTGGACCAGCCGCATGGCGACGCTTCCTTCATGCCGACGCTGCGCGTGAGCGAACTGGCCGCGCGCCACGTCAAGGTGGTGCTCACCGGCGACGGCGGGGACGAGTTGTTCGCAGGCTACGACAAGTACGCTGACTACTTCGCTCGCCCCGGCGTGCAGGCGCTGGATGCAGTGTCGTTCCAGCGCAGCTATTTCGACGCGATCTCGCTTTTTTCGCCCGAAGCCAAGCAGGCGCTCTATCGGCCGGCCTTCGCGGCGCGCGTGGGCGGCATCGACAGCTACGAGGCCGCGGCCAAACCCTGGTTCGATGAGGCACAGCACTTCGACAGGGTCAACCAGGCGCTCTACCTGGACATGCAGCTGCTGCTGTCCGGCAACAACCTGGTCAAGCCCGACCGCATGGGCATGGCCGTGTCGATCGAGGCGCGCACCCCGTTCCTGGACTGGCGGATGATGGAGTTCGCCTTTCGATCGCGTGGCAGCACCAAGCTCGAAGGCCAGGAGAAAAAGCACTGGTACAAGAAAGCTGCGGCGCCGCTGATAGGCGATCGCCTGGCCTACCGCCGCAAGCAGATGTTCACGGTGCCGGTGGGCGAGTGGTTCCGCGGGGAAAGCCATGGCTGGCTGTGCGAGACGCTGGCAGGAAGCGAGCTGGTCGGCCGGTGTTTTCAGCGCTCGGGCGTGCAATCGATGCTGCATGCGCACCGTGACGGCAGCGCCAATTTCACCCGGGAGCTGAGGGCGCTGGCGGCACTGGCGCTGTGGAGCAAGACGGCATGACTGCAACCGAGCTGAACGGTGCCGCCGAAGGCGGGGTGCTCTTCGTCACTTACGGCAACGGACACGTCGCCAAGGTCGCTCCGGTGGTGCGGGACTTGCAGCGCCAGGGTGTTCCTTGTGTGGTGATGGCGTTGACGCTGGGTTACAAGCAGGCGCTGGGCCTGGGCCTGTCGCCGGTGGGTTACAGGGACTTCCTTTTCCTGGCCGACGGACCCGAGGTCCTGCGCCTAGGCGCGGCGCTCGCGGCCGAGAACAGCCATCCGGATGTCGACGCCCACGAAAGTCTCTGCTACCTTGGGATCAACTACGCCGAGTGGGTGGAGCGCTACGGCGAGGCCGGCGCCGCGCAGCGCTACGCCGCATCCGGCCGCCGGGGCTTCCTGCCGCTGCAATTCATCGGCAGGGTGATCGATCACCTGCGGCCTTCGCTGGTGGTGAGCACGAGTTCACCGCGTTCGGAACAGGCCGCCATCGAGGCGGCGGCGGCCCGCGGCATACCGACACTGACCATGATGGATCTGTTCGCGCTGCCGCACGACATCTACCTGCGCCAGCCGGTGCACGCCGAGTGCATCACCGTGCTGTCGGAGATGGTCAAGCGCAACCTGATCCAGGCCGGCATCGCGGCCTCGCGGATCGTAGTGACCGGATGCCCGGCTTACGACCCCATGTTCGATCCGCTCAACGAGGCGGCGGGCCGGCAGTTGCGCAGCCGGCTGGGCTGGGACGGCATGAAGGTTGTGATGTGGGCCGGGAACCTGGAGGAGGATGGGCCGGGCGTCACCGACGAATACCGCGGCACCCGCCTGGGCCTCGCGGTGGAGCGCGAGTTGCGGCAATGGGTGGATTCCCGGCCGGATGCGGCCTTGCTGGTCCGCTACCATCCGGCCCAATACCACCTGTTCCCCGACCTGGGCCGCCATGCGCGCGTGTACGTCAGCAATCCGGCGACCGACCGCCTGCAACCGCAACTCCATGCCAGCGACATCGTGCTGGTGCAGACCAGCACCGTCGGTTTCGAAGCGGCGTTGGTCGGAAAGCGCGTCCTGTCCCTGTCGTTCTCGCCGCTGGTGGTCAACTTCGATTTCGATTACGGGCGCCTGGGCCTGGGCGAGTCGGTGCCATCGCTGGACAGGCTCGTGCCGGCACTCGAAGCGGGCCCGGGCAGCGTTCGGGAACGCCACGCTTTCCCGCCTCCAGGCCCCGCAACTCCCCGGGTGGTGGAGGTCATCCAAAGCAGACTACGATCCGGCAAGCGTATCGCGAAGGCAGCAGCATGACGTTCAAGACAGAGCAGGAACAATTCTGGGCGGGTGATTTCGGCAAGCAGTACATCGGACGCAACCAGGGCGACGAGTTGCTGGCGGCCAACCTGGCTTTTTTTGCCAAGGCCATGCAGCAGGCGAGGGCGCCGGACACCTGCATCGAGTTCGGCGCCAACATCGGAATGAACCTGAAAGCCTTGAAGCTGCTCTATCCCGGGCAGCAGCAGTTCGGCATCGAGATCAATGCCGACGCCGCCGCCGAACTGCGCCGGCAGATCGGCCCCGAGCACGTGTTCCAGAAGTCCATCCTGGACTTTCAGCCGTCGCGCACCTGGGATCTGGTGCTGATCAAGACTGTGCTGATCCACATCAACCCCGACCATCTGGCCGAGGTGTATGAGTCGCTCTATCGCAGCACCGGGCGCTACCTCATGGTGGCCGAGTACTACAGCCAGAACCCGGCGCAAGTGACGTACCGGGGCCACACCGAACGCCTGTTCAAGCGTGATTTTTGCGGTGAACTGCTGGCCGCGTACAAGGACCTGAAGCTGGTCGACTACGGTTTTGCCTATCGCAACGACCCGGTCTATCCGCAAGACGACATCAGCTGGTTCCTGATGGAAAAGCGTAATTGACGAGGCTTTCATGAGCACAAGCGACTCCCTTGGGCAGGGCACCCCCCTGTCCCGATTGCTGCGGCCCGGCGAGGGCATCGACGGGCCGGCGGGCAAGCCGTTCCCTCATCTGCGCTACTGCGTGCGTTGCTGCATGCCCGAAACCCAGGAAGGTCTCACCTTCGACGAACTGGGTGTGTGCCAGGCTTGCCAGTCGGCCGAACAGAAGATTCACATCGACTGGGCCGAGCGCGAACGCGACCTGGTGCGGATTCTGGAGACAGCCAAGGCGGGCGCCGGCACCAACTACGACTGCATCATTCCCATCAGCGGCGGCAAGGACAGCACTTTCCAGCTGCATGTGCTGACCAAGGTGTACGGCATGAAGCCGCTGGCGGTGACGTTCAGCCACAACTGGTACAGCGAAACCGGCTGGTACAACCTGCAGAATTCGCTGGAGCAGTTCAACGTGGACCACATCATGTTCACGCCGAATCGCAGCCTGGTCAACCGGATTGCGAAGCATTCGCTGGGCGGCATCGGCGATTCGTGCTGGCATTGCCATGCCGGCGTCGGGGCCTTCCCGCTGCAAGCCGCCGTGCGGTTCAACATTCCGCTGCTGGTGTGGGGCGAGTCCATCGCGGAGAGCTCCGGCCGGGCTTCGTACAAGAACCCGGTGCGCAAGTTCGATCGCGAGTATTTCACCAAGGTTTCGGCCAAGCTGCGGCCCGATCAGATGGTGCGCGACGACCTGAGCGAGCGCGACCTGTACCCCTTCAACGTGCCCTCGGCCGAAGAGTGCGAGCGCGTCGGCGTCTTCGGAATCCATCTGGGCGACTACCTGTTCTGGGACGACGAACGCCAGACTGAATTCGTGCGCGACGTCTATGGCTGGCGCGAGACCCAGGTCGAGGGCTCCTTCAAGCGTTACAAAAGCGCCGAGTGCGTGATGCCCGGTGTGCACGACATCGCCTGTTACCTCAAGCGCGGCTATGGCCGCTCGACTTTTCATGCGAGCGTGGATGTGCGTGCCGGCCTGCTCAGCCGCGACGAGGCTTGGGAACTGATCCGCGAGACCGATGCACAGCGCCCCGAGGGCCTGGACTATTACCTCAAGATCACTGGCATGACGGAGGAGGAATTCTTCCAGACGCTGGAGCAGCACCGGCGCCCCGAGCTCAAGAACGTGGTGATCCCGATCTATCCCAAGCCGACGCCCAACGAAGAGAGACTGTTGCCGCATCCGCAGCAGTTGATCGAAAAAGTCCGCAAGCAAGGCGGCGGGGACGGGTCGGACCAATGAGTTCGTTCAGCGAATCGAGCATCGCCGAGATCCTGGCCGCCTACCGCGAGAAGCAGCTGACGCCGGTCGACGTGGCCCACTGGAGCATCCAGGCCCATCGCGAACACGAGCCGTCCTGCCATGCCTGGGAGTGCTACGACGAGTCGCATCTTCTTCAGGGCGCCGAAGCCTCGGCGCATCGCCTTGCCGGCGGCGAGCCTTGCCGGCCGCTCGAGGGCATTCCGGTGGCGGTCAAGGACATCTTCAATACGGTGGATTTCCCCACGCAGATGGGAAGCCCGCTTTGGCGCGGCTTCACCCCGGGCAACGATGCGCGGGCGGTCTTCAACATCAAGCGGGCGGGCGCCCTGGTGCCGGGCAAGACGGTGACCGCGGAGTTCGCCGTCCATTCGCTGGGCAAGACGCTCAATCCGCATTCGGCCCACGCAACGCCCGGCACTTCTTCGAGCGGCTCGGCGGTGGCGGTGGCCACCGGCATGGTGCCGGTGGCGCTGGGCACCCAGACCGCGGGCTCGATCGTGCGGCCGGCCAGTTTCTGCGGCGTGTGGGGCTGCAAGCCTTCGTTCGGCCTGGTGCCGCGCACCGGGATGCTCAAGACCACCGACAGCCTGGACAGCGTCGGCTTTTTCGTGAGCCATGCCGCCGACCTGCAGGTCGTGCTGGATGCGCTGCGGGTCCACGGCCGCAATTTCCCGATCAGCCACGCGGCGCTCAACGACACAGCCCGCCAATCGCCCCCGACTGACCGGCCTTGGCGGGTGGCGGTGGTCCGCCCGCAGGTCTGGTCCCACGTAACCGACTACGCGGCGCAGGCGCTGGCGCAATGGGTGGGCAGGCTGGCGGACCAGCCGCGCTTCGAGGTCGTTGACGTTGCCCTCCCCCCGGGCATGGAGGACGCGCACCGGGTGCACGAGACCATCTACAACAAGGCGCTGGCCTATTATTTCAAGGAGGAGTTCAAGCGGGCCGAGCTGATCTCGTCCGTCATGAACCGGCTGATCGTCGCAGGCCAGTCGGTCGGCAACGCCGAGTACGAAGCGGCGCTGGAGCAGCAGGTCGTGCTGGCCCGGCAGATGGACGCCTACTTCTCCGGCTGCGATGTGCTGCTGACGCTGAGCACCGCCGGTGAAGCCCCGCCGAGAGAGCAGGAAGAAGCCCCGGATTCGGCATTGATGTGGACCTTGACCCATTTGCCAGCCGTCAGCGCGCCCGCCTTCCTTTCACCCACCGGCTTGCCTTTCGGCCTGCAGATGGTCGCACGCCGCTACAACGACCCCTTGCTCTTCGCCTTCATCGCGGAACTCGTGGGCCTGGGGCTGTTGCCGCCGAAGACGTTCCCTCCAGGTCGCGCAGATGGCGCAGGTCTTCGTGCGGCAGGCGGCATCGCGGCGCCGCCGGCGGCAGCGTAGACACGGCTTTCTTTCCGGCAGCGAGCGCAACTGCCAGTGCGGCCGTCTCGCAGCCGGCCACCCATTCGGCTGCGGCAATCGCCTGCGCCAGCGTGGCCGACGTGTCGATGGCCGCGTCCAGGTCCCCATTCGCCGCGAGCCACGCTTCGTACTTGCCCGGCGCATCCGATGGATGAGGCCGCAGGCGCAGTCGCAGCGGGCCTCGTAGCTGCAGGGCCGGAAGGTGCCGCAGCAGGTACTGCAGCGCCTCGATCTCGCCGGGCTGGCCGAGGCCGGGCCAGCTGTAGCGAATCGGCTCCATCAGGAAAAGCACCTGCCCCGGCCGCGCTGGTCCATGGCGGGCGATGGCGTCCACCTGCGCTTGCAGGTACAAATTGGGTCGCTGGCGAATGACCAGGCCCGCAAAGCATTGGCTTGCCAGCGCCTGGGCGTATCGGTCCGTCACCCATAGCTCGTCGGGAAGCACCGTTTCGCCGCCGCGCTCGAACCGTTCGCGGTAGTTGACCCAGTGGTCGATCACGGCAACGCTGGGGAGTCCGAGGGCGTGCGCCCTGCGGCGCGTTTCATGCTCGAGACTGCTGGCCCAGCCGGTGCCGGTGAGGACCGACTTCGCGCTGTCCATCGCCTGGTCGAGTGAAACCGTCGTTTGCGGCAGGCCGGTCGATTGCCACAGGCGCGCGGCCGGGCCTTCCATCACCGCCAGGCATTGCACATGAGGATGGGCCTGGATCTCGGCCAGCACGATATTGGCCGCACCCGCGTCGTGGCATACCACGGCAACGGGCTGCGGCAATTCATTCATCGCGAAATCGCGCGAAGTACATGACGTCCCAGGCGATGCCGTCGACGATTTCCTGGCGCGCGCGGCTGCCTTCGTGATGCATGCCCGATTTCTCCATCAGGCGCAGCATGGCCATGTTGCAGGCCAGCGTGCCGGCAGTGACCTTGCGCAGCCCCCGTTGGTCCAGCAGCCAGGCCATCAGCATCGACCAGGCTTCGCCTCCCAGGCCCTGGCCCCAGACTGTCCGGTCTCCGATCAGGATCCCCATGTCGGCCGTGCCGTGGACGGTGGAGATGTAAGCGGTCATCGTGCCGATCGGCCCCGCGCCCGTGCGGTCCACTGAAAGGAACAGATTGGGTGTGCCGCTGAAGGACTGCAGGTAGCGCAAGCTGGTTTCGCGGGTGTGCCGGACGAAGCGCTGGTTGCTGTAGCGCGTCGTCACCGGATCGTTCAGCCATGAGAGATAGGCGGGCGTGACGTCGACTTCGGTGAAATCGCGCAGGCGCAGCGTATCCCCGAGAATCTGGAATGCCGTACCCGAGGATGCCATCTGCGAGGTCAGGCGGCGGCTTGCCGCAGAACGTCGAGATGGTGCCAGACCTTCTCGAAGGCAGCCACGACCTGCTGGACATCGGCGTCGGAGTAGTCGTTCAGGCAGATGTTGATGCCCAGGAAGGTATGGGCATGCAGCTGCTCCGCGACGGGACAGATTCCGCGCGCATAGCTGACCTCCCGTTCGCAATGGGGGGAAGTCCAGGGGAAGCCCCGGGTGCCATAGGCGATGCGCTGCTGGAACAGCGGGTACAGGTGCACGTTCTGGTAGCCGCTCATCAGGCCCGGTACGCCTTCGGCCCGCAGC
This sequence comes from Ramlibacter sp., assembly GCA_036675435.1. Taxonomy (GTDB): domain Bacteria; phylum Pseudomonadota; class Gammaproteobacteria; order Burkholderiales; family Burkholderiaceae_C; genus Ramlibacter. The sequence continues at coordinate 18,511 of JAKFEZ010000262.1, forward strand.
GCCGCCACCAGCCGGTCGCGGCCAACGCCCAGCCGCCCGGTGTCCAGTGTCATGCCATAGACGTAATACACATGGGTGCAGCCTTCGCTGACCCGGGGCGTCGTCAGGCCGGACAGGCCCGCGAGGCCTGCGTTGAAGGCCGCGACGGCGCGCTGGCGTCCTTGCACGTTGGGGGCCAGCTTCTTGAGCTGTTCGCGGGCAATGGCTGCTTCGATTTCGCCCATGCGGAAGTTGTAGCCGAGCATGTTGCACAACTCGGCCGGGTCGCTGCTGTCGATCACGGCTTCGGCGTGGTTGCGAATGAGCTGCAGCCGACGGGCATAGCCGTCGTCGTTGGTGACCAGCACCCCGCCCTCACCGCAATGAATATGCTTGTGGTAGTTCAGGCTGTAGCCGCCGATGTCGGCCTGCGTTCCCGCGTAGGCGCCGTGGTAGAACGCGCCGGGCGACTGGGCGGTGTCGCACAGCAGTTTCAGTCCGTGCCGGTCCGCGATCTCGCGCAGCGCCCGCACGTTGCATGATTGGCCGAAAATATCCACCGCCATGATGGCGCGTGTGCGCGGGCCGATCAGCTTCTCGACACTGGCGGGATCGATATTGAAGCTACCGGGTTCGATGTCGGCGAACACCGGGATGCCGTTCCAATGCAGGATGGCCGTGGCGGTCGCCACCATGGTCCAGGGCGTCGTGATCACTTCGTCTCCGGGCTCGATGCCGATGGCGCCGACCGCGGCGATCAGCCCCGAAGTCCACGAGTTCACCGCAATGGCATGCTTGACCCCGAAATAGCGCGCGGCGTCGGCTTCGAACGCGCGGACCCGCGGCCCGCCCATGAAGGCTTCACCCGGTGCGCCGATATAGCCCGATAAGACGCCGCTGCGGATGACGTCGGCAGTGGCCGCGAGTTCCTCATCGCCGATCGTGTTGAAGGGCTTGAACGGCGTGCCGATGGCGGGGGTGCCGCCGAACAGCGCGAGTGAGTTGTGGCTCATGGCTGGGGACCTCATGGTGTGGTTGCCAGGGCGGCGGCGCGGGCGATGCGCTCGCACAGGCGTTGCGCGGCGAGGGCGGTTTCGCCGGTGCTGGCGAGCGCGGCGCCGCTGGTGACCGCATCATAGATGTTGGCAGCCGCGTTGCCCATAGCCTGCAGGTAGTGTCCTTCACGGGACTCGCCGGCCGTCAAGGCGCAGTAGCCGGCGAACTGCTCGCTGGCAACGGCGTGGCGGGTGCGCCAGCGCAGGCCGCCGTCCTCCATCGACACCATGCCTTTCTCGAGCGCCAGCTGCAGCTCGAACAGCGAGTAGTCGGCCGCGTGGCTGCAGTTCAAGGTGACCGGCACGCCGCCGGTTGTCTCCAGCAGCGCCGGCACGCTCGGGTCGTCCGGCCAGAAGTCATGCACGGGGCTTCCCGCGTGCAGCAGCTCGAGCGGGCCGACCAGGCAATGCAGCAGGTCGATCAGGTGGCTTCCATTGTTGAGGACGCCCTTGTTGTAATGGCCGGTCGCGCAACGCAGCGCACCCCAGGCGCCCGAGGCCAGTTCTTGCGCCAGCCGCGCTACGTCGGTGTCCCAGCGGCGGTTGTGGTTGACCGCGAGCCCGACGTCCTGAGCCTGGAAGCGCTGCACCAGGTCCTGCGCAAGTGCCGCGGTGCTGCACAGGGGCTTTTCGCAAAACACCAGGCGGGGCCGCAGTGCCAGCGCCGCCAACGCGTCTCCATGGTGGGCGGGCGTCGGCGAACAGATGCTGATGACGTCGAAGTGTTCACCGGAAGCTGCCGCGCTGGCGAGTTCGGCATGGGCGCGGGGCACGCCCCACCGCGCCGCGAAGGCAGCGCGCCGGGTTGCGTCGGGCTCGACACAGGCAGCGATCTCGAATCCGCCATGGCGCAGGTAAGCGCCTGCATGGGTCAGGGGCGGCAGCCCGGCCGCCCGGGCGGCATCGAAGCCGCCGGCGATGTTGCCGCAGCCGACGATCAGCACTTTCAGCATGCCGTGCCCCTGCGCGGGATGCGCCAGAACGACAGCGCCAGGGCCCGAAATATCCGCAGATTGGCGCCGAGGCGGCGGCCGAAGCGCGGCGCTCCCGCGCGCTCGCGGACATGAAAGGGCACCTGCACGATCGGATGGCCATTGCGGGCAGCGAACAGCATGAGCTCGGTGCCGATCGAGGCATAGGAGTCGAAGTGGCCCAGCGCGCGATACACCTCGGCCCGGTAGGCCTTGAGCCCGCAGAGCGGGTCGGCTATGCCCCAGCGCTGCCGGGTATACCAGGCGAAGGCGTGCTCCGCCAGCCGCGCGCGCCGGTCCCGCACCCCCAGGGCGACAGCCGCACCGCCGTCGATCGCCTCGATGAAGCGCAGCAGCAGCGAAGGGTCGTGCTGGCCATCGGCGTCGAGCGTGATGATGATCTCGCAGCCGGCTTGCGCCGCCGCGCGAAAGCCGCTGTCGAGCGCGCCGTCGTAGCCTCGATTGGCCGGGTGCACGACCACCAGGGCGCCTGCGCCGCGTGCGAGCGCCGCCGTGCCGTCGGTGGACCCATCATCGACGACGACGCAAGTGCCGTGCGGGCTGGCCGCCCGCACCACGGTGGTGATGGTGGCGGCTTCGTTCAGCGCCGGGATCACGATGCCTACTCGACGTCGGTCCATCGCAGGTGCTCGCCGGCGGGGATGTCGCGGCGGGGCTTGCGGCCCAGCAGTTCGGCCATGCGGTAGGGCGGCACCGCATCGACGGGGCAGGGCCTAAGAACTTCCAGTTGCTCCCGCGCGATCGGGGCGCCTGCCTGCAACGCCACCCGGGCGCGCACGGCACGCCGCTGCAGCACCACGGTTTCGCTTTCGTTCGCTTCCACTTTCTTCACCCCTGTGCCCAGCGCGTTTTCGAGCTCGCGGGTGCGTTCGACCATCTCGCGCCAGCTTCGCGGATCCATGGAAAACGCGTGATCGGGACCGGTGCGGCCGGTGTCGTCGGTGAAGTGCTTTTCGACCATCCGGGCGCCCAGGGTCACCGCGCCCAGCACGGTGGCGTGACCGGGCGTGTGATCGCTCAATCCCAGCAGCAGGTCCGGGTACATCGCCCGGTAAGTGCGCAGGACGTTGAGCATGATGAACCTGAAATTGTCGAGGCTGGCCGTGTAGTTGGTGTTGCACTGCATCAGGCAAAGCTGGGGATTGATACGCCGCGCCGCGGACACCGCCCGCTCCACATCGTCGAGCGAAGAGGCGCCGCTGGCCAGGATATACGGCTTCCCCTTGGCGGCGATGTACTCGACCATTTCGATCCACGTGATGTCGCCGGAGCCGATCTTGTAGGCCGGCACGTAGGGATCGACGTGGTCGACCAGGTCCATCGCGTACGGACTGGTGAAGAAAGCGATTCCCGCCTCGTCGCAGGTCTGCTTGAGCGCCGATGTCCAGTCGAGGCTGACGCTGGCATCCTTGTAGACGTCGAAGACCGACTTCTTCCAGCCGGACTGGTGCGATTGCTGGCCTCCCAGGTTGCGGAAACCCCGGTCGCTGACGATGCTCTCGGCGCGGAAATGCTGGAACTTAGCCGCGCTGGCACCCGCCTGCGCGCAAAGATGGATCAATGCCTTGGCCCGCTCAAGGTCGCCATCGTGGTTGGCTGCGATGTCGGCGATGAAATAGGTCGGCGAATCGTCCGCGATGCGGACGCCCTGGATGTGCAGCGACGGCTCAGAGCTCGGCACGATAGTCCTTTGCGGCAAGTTGGATCTCGTCTTTCAGGTTCGGCATGGCTGTGCCCAGGATAGCTTCAACGCGCGCATTGTCCATTCGCATGTCCCTGGGTCGCCAGGTCTTGAGCAATCCGGATCGGTCGAGTGTCGACCGCGCCATGCGTTCGGTGGGCAGTCCCACCGCGTCGGCGAAGGCGAACGCGAATTCGGCCTTGCTCATGCCTTCGCGTGAGCCCAGGTTGAAGACGCCCGTGGGCCTGAGCCGTGCCAGCCGTTCGATGGCGTCGCCGAGGGTGCATATCGACAAGGGGCTGAAGCGAACATCGTCGAATACCTCGATCGGCTCGGCGGTGGTCAACGCGCTGAACAGCCAGTCGGTGAAACTGCGGCGGCTGGGATGGCGGCCGGCGCCGAAGAAGTTGGTGCGCAGAACCGTTGCTGGAGCCATCCGCGCAGCCAGTTCGCCCGCGTACTTCGTCAAACCGTAGCAGTTGCCGGGGCAAGCGCCATCCTCGCGGTGCGGCCCGGGGCCGCCATAGACCTGGTCGGTGGAAATATGGATCAGGTGGCAGCCGGCCGCCCGTGTTGCGGCGGCCACGTTCTCGGCAGTGCGCACATTGGCCAGCCATGCCTGCTGGGGATGGCTCTCGCAGCGCTCGACATCAGTGAGCCCGGCAAGATTGACAACCACATCCGGCGCCAGCCGAGTCACCAGTTGCACCGCCTCGTCGGGATTGGCCAGGTCGGCCTGTGCCGGCCCTTGCACGCCGCGAGCGTGGGCTTGCACGGTGTGGCCCTTTGCCGCCAGGGCCGGCACCAGGCTCGTCCCCAGCAAGCCGCCAGCGCCGAGCACGAGAAGCTTCATCGGGGGCCGCCCGCCGGCTCGCCGTTCATGCGCCCGCTTCCAGCGCCCGAAACATGAGCTCGGCGCGCTTCCAGTCGTCCTCGGTGTCGATGTCGACGACGCGCCAGTGGGGGATCGGATAGCCCAGCCCGGTGCTGTGCATGCGTTTGTGGGCCAGCCACGCCGTTGCCTTGCCCCAATAGAACATGCCGGCGTCGTGGAAGGTTTTTTCCAGATCCTGCGTGCGGGTCATCTCGTGTGCGGGTTGCAGAAACTGCATCTGGCCGCTGGCCAGCCGGCGCATGGCTCGCTGGATGGGATGGGCGTATTCGGTGACTGGATAGACGAAATCGGCGTCCTGCTCCTGCGCCAGGCGCAAGGCCCCGGCCAGGTCCTGTGCGTTCAGCAGGGGCACGCAGGGATAGATGCAGCACGCGTGGCTGATGTGCCAGCCCAGCTCGTTGCAGCGGGATACGGCGTCGGCGATCACCGGCACCGTGGGCGTCTGGTCGTCGGAGAGTTCGGGTGCGCGCAGGAAAGGAACCTGGGCGCCGGCCTGGACGGCAATGGCGGCTATTTCCTGGTCGTCGGTGGATACCACGACGTGCTCGAACAAGCCGCTGTCCAGGGCTGTCGCGACCGACCGCGCGATCATCGGATGGCCGCAGAAGCTTCGGATGTTCTTGCGAGGGATGCGCTTGCTGCCGCCCCGTGCCGGAATGACCGCGATCTTCATGATGCCCGCTGGTGCAGCGGCTGGGCGATCAGGTGGCGCAATTGCTCGACGCTCAGGAAGTCCGGATTGCTGCCGCTGTCGTAGCGGAAGCCGGCGGCCACGGGCTTCGCGCCCATCCGCGTGCAGTAGTCGTTCATCGGCATCGTCCCGCTGGCCGGCAGGATGGCGTAGTACCTGCCGAGGTCCACCGTGCTGAGGCTGTCGCTTTCGGTGATCATTTCCTCGTGGATCTTCTCGCCGGGCCGGATGCCGACGACCCGTTGCTCGCAGGCAGGGTCGATGGCGGTGGCCACGTCGACCACCCGGTAGGACGGGATCTTGGGCACCAGGATCTCGCCGCCCAGCGCGTTCTCGATGGCCCACAAGACCATCTCGACGCCGTCGGTGAGCGAGATATTGAAACGCGTCATCGCCGGGTCGGTGATCGGCAGGGTGCCGGTGTGGCGATTTTTCTGGAAGAACGGAATGAGAGATCCGCGGCTGCCCATGACATTGCCGTAGCGCACTACCGAAAACCGGATGTCACGCGACCCGCGCACGTTGTTGGCGGCAATGAACAGCTTGTCGGAACACAGCTTGGTGGCGCCGTACAGGTTGACGGGGGCCGCGGCCTTGTCGGTGGACAGCGCGACTACCGTGCGCACCTGCGGCGCATCCAGGCAGGCTTCGATCAGGTTTTGCGCGCCCAGCACGTTGGTCTTGATGTATTCGAACGGGTTGTACTCCGCCGCCGGCACCTGCTTGAGCGCCGCGGCGTGCACCACGACATCTATCCCCTCGAGTGCGCGGCGCAGCCGGGCCGCATCGCGCACGTCACCCAGAAAGTAGCGCATGCACGGCTGGCTGAATTGCTGCGCCATCTCGAACTGCTTGAGTTCGTCGCGGGAGAACACCACGATACGGTGGGGCTGAAAGCGCTCTAGCAAGACCTGGACAAACTGCTGCCCGAAGGAGCCCGTGCCACCAGTGATGAGGATGGATTTGTTGTCGAACATGAAGCTATATGCCAGGAATGCCGCCCGATTATCCGGGAACGGCCGAGCCCATAGTTGTTATTATCGATGAGCAGCCCGAACGGCGGGCCCTAACGCCACCCGCATTTCCTTTGACTCACCTGTTCGTTCGCGCCGCATCATTCGTGCTGCTGGGCCTGGATGCGTTCCTTGTCCTTCTGGCCTGGGCCGTTGCGTTCTGGCTGCGCTTCAATCTCGAAGTGCCCGCGGATTTCCTCGAGATGGCGATCGAAAGCTTCCCGATCGCCCTGGCTGGCTATGGCGTCGCGCTGGTCGTCACCAGCGTGCATCGCCAGGTCTGGCGCTACATCGGACTGCCGGAGCTGCGCCAGCTGGCCGTGGCGGTATTCGCCGGCTCCGCCCTGACGGCGGCGGCGATATTGATGCTTCGATGGCCCAACTTCCCCCGTTCGGTCTTGCTGCTGCACCCGTTGATCGTGCTGCTGTTGCTCATTGCCGCGCGCGCGGGTTGGCGGACGCTGTTCGAGCGGACGCTGTTGACCACAGGCACGCGCCCGCTGCTGGTGGTCGGCTCCCTGTCGGATGCCGCGGACGCCCTGCGCGCCCTGAAGGGGTCGAGTCACTGGCACACCGTGGGCATACTCAGCCCGCTGGCGGGCGACCAGGGGCGCTCCTTGCAGCGGGTCCCGGTGCTGGGGACCGTCGATGACGTCACTCAGGTTGCGCGTTCCACCGGGGTCAACACGCTCCTGATCGCCAGCCGGGCGGGTTCGGCCGAGCGGCGCAAGCTGCTGCTGCAGTCGACCGATGCGCAGATCACTTTGCTGACGATGCCCCGCCCCGACGAATGGCTCAAGACCGACAGTGCCGGGCCGCGCAAGATCGAACTGGAAGACCTGCTGGGCCGCACGCCCGTCCAGCTCGATGAGGCAGGCCTGGCCGAGCTGCTCTCCGGCCAGACGGTGCTGGTCACCGGCGCAGGCGGCTCGATCGGCTCCGAGCTGTGCCGGCAGGTGGCGCGTTTCGGCGTGGCCCGGCTGATCTGCGTGGATGTGTCCGAGATTGCGGTCTACCAGCTCGAACAGGAACTGCGCGAAGCCCATCCCCAGATGCACGGCTACTACTACACCGCCAACGTGCGCGAGATCGACCGCCTGCGCGCCATCGCGCTGAAGCACCGTCCCGCCGTGATGTTTCATGCGGCCGCGTACAAGCATGTGCCGCTGATGGAGGAACACAACGAGATCGAGGCGCTGCGCACCAACGTGCTGGGCACCTTGCACGCGGCGCGGGTGGCCGGCGAGTGCGGCGCCCGCCGTTTCGTGATGATCTCCACCGACAAGGCCGTGAACCCGACCAACGTGATGGGCGCGAGCAAACGACTGGCGGAACTCATGGTGCAAGCGGTCGCCGCCGAGCAGGCCGGCACGCAATACGTGTCGGTGCGCTTCGGCAACGTGCTGGGATCGAGCGGCTCGGTGGTACCGCTGTTCAGCTCGCAGATTGCGCGCGGCGGGCCGGTGACTGTCACCCATCCCGACATCGTCCGCTATTTCATGACGATTCCGGAAGCCGCGCAGCTGGTGCTGCAGGCCGGCCTCATGGGGCGCTCCGGCCAGATCTTCGTGCTGGACATGGGCGAGCCGGTCAGGATAGCCGAGCTCGCACGGATGCTGATCCGCCTGTCCGGCAAGACCGAGCAGGACATCCCGATCACCTACACCGGCCTGCGCCCCGGCGAAAAGCTGTACGAGGAGCTGCTGGCCAACGACGAGACAAGCGAGCCGACGCCCCATCCCAAGCTGCGGGTAGCAAAGACAGCGGCGCCCATGCCCGACATCGAAGCGGTGATGCGATGGATTCGCGATGCCGGCGCAGCACCCGGCGGTGAGGAACTGCGCCAGTGGCTGCGCAGCCAGGTGGTGGAGTACGCCCCGCGTTAGCTAGCTAGTCAGTTGGGGACAGAGCTGAAGATCTGTCCCCAATGTCATTAGTTGGACAGAGCTGAAGGTCTGTCCCCGAGTCATTGGTTGGCGATGCCGGTGCGGGCCAAAACGTCGCTCACCAGCTCGAGCCGAACCAGCGGATTGTCCAGCTCCATCATTCGCTGCTTCAGCGGCACGGGCAGGGGCAGCAGTTCGCACCAGCGGTTGGCCACCCAGCCGCAGTCGTCCAGCCGCCACGGCCCTTGCAGGGGCATCTCGCCGGGTCCGCCGGCTTTTTGCTGCAGCGAATGAATCAGCTTGCCCAGCGCGGTGGCGGTGATCTTGAGGTCGTCGGGGATGGGCACGGCCATGTCGGCCGAAAGCCGCTCCACGTCGGCAATCCACAGGCCATGCTTGAGCTGGTCGCTGGCGGTGATGCGAAAGCGCTGGGCGCCGCTGGCACGGATCATCATGAGGCCGGGGCGCGGGGCTTCCAGCTGGTCGATGGTGGCCAGGGTCCCGACGCTGGAAAACGCCTCCTTGCCGCCGGGTCGGCGCACCTCGCTGCCCTGGGTGAGCAGCACCACCCCGAACGGCGCGCCTGCCTTGTGGCAGCGCGCGATCATATCGAGATAGCGCACCTCGAAGATGCGCAGCTGCAGCACGCCGCCAGGGAACAACACCGCGCCCAGTGGGAACAGCGGCAGGGACTGCAAGGTGAGGGCGGACATTGGGTTGCCGGGTTGCGCGTTTTCTGCCCGCTATCATCCCACGACCCACTTCAACTCGGCGCATGGCCTACCAAATCATTTCCTTCTTGCTGGATGTTGCGGCCGGCCTGCTCGGCGGCGCATGTCTCCTGCGGCTCTACATGCAGTATCAGCGCATCCCGTTCGGCAACCCGATCGGCCGGTTTGTGTTTGCACTGACCGACTGGCTGGTGCTGCCGCTTCGCCGGGTGCTGCCGGCCATGGGGCGGCTCGATACGGCCAGCTTGCTGGGGGCATTCCTGATCGAACTGGCGCAATTTGCCTTGCTCTGGCTGCTGCTGGGCCGCGGCGCGGGCCTGGCGACGCTGCCGCTGCTGGCCCTGTTCGGCACGCTGCGGCTGGCCATTTCGGGGCTCACGGTGCTGGTGATCGTCTATGCCGTCCTGTCCTGGGTTCGTGCCGAGTCGCCCATCTCCGACGTCATAGAGCGCCTCTGCGCGCCCTTGCTGCGGCCTTGGCGCAAGCTGATCCCGCTGGTGGGCGGCATCGACCTGTCGCCGCTGGCATTGCTGGTGGTGTTGCAGGTGGCCGGCATCGTCGTGGGCTACCTGCAGGCGTCAGCCCTTCGATGAATCGTGCGACTTCGGGGTCAGATCACAATTGAGGAGGGTGGCTCAGTCGAAGGCAGATGCCTGGAACGAAACTGTGCTCTGACCCCGACTGACTAGTGACTGACTAGGAAACCGCGTCCGCCGGCTGCCGCTGAAGCATCGCGAGCGTGTGCGCGACGGTCTTGCGCAGTTCGCGCCGGTCGCAGATGAAGTCGACCGCGCCCTTGGTCTGCAGGAATTCCGCCCGCTGGAAGCCCTCGGGCAGCGTCACCCGGACCGTGGATTCGATGACGCGAGGCCCCGCAAAACCTATCAAGGCTTTCGGTTCGGCGATCACCACGTCGCCCACGAAGGCGAAGCCGGCACTCACGCCGCCCATGGTCGGGTCGGTCAGGACGCTGATGTAGGGCAGGCCCTTCTTGGCCAGCCGCGTCAGCGCCGCGTTGGTCTTGGCCATCTGCATCAGCGACAACAGCCCCTCCTGCATCCGCGCGCCACCGGTTGCGGTGAAGCACACGAACGGCACCTTCTGCTCCACCGCGGACTCGACGCCGCGCACGAAACGCTCTCCGACCACGCTGCCCATGCTGCCGCCCATGAAGTCGAATTCAAAAGCCGCTGCCACCAGGCTGATGCTGTGCACCGCGCCACCCATCACCACCAGAGCGTCGGTCTCGCCGGTGTTCTCCAGGGCTTCCTTCAGGCGCTCGGGGTAGCGCCGGCTGTCCTTGAATTTCAACGCATCGACCGGCAGCACTTCCTGGCCGATTTCGTAGCGGCCCTCGGGGTCCAGGAAACCGTTGAGGCGGCCCCGGGCGTCGATGCGGTGGTGATGGCTGCAGGTCGGGCAGACGTTCTGGTTTTGCTCCAGGTCGGTCTTGTACAGCACGGTTTCACAGCTGGGGCACTTGACCCACAGGCCTTCCGGCACCTGGCGCCGGTCGGCCGGGTCGGTCTGCTGGATTTTGGGGGGGAGTAGTTTTTCGAGCCAGCTCATAGCGGGGATGCTCCGGGTGGGGTCATGATTATGCGTCCAGGGCCGCGCGGATCTCGCTCAGGAAAGCGGCCACCGCGGCCACAGCCTCGGCTCGGGGCGCAGCCTCCAGCACCTGGATGATCCGGGTGCCGATAACCACGGCGTCGGCCACCTTGCCGACCGCACGGGCGGTGACGGCATCGCGGATGCCGAAGCCCACGCCGACCGGCACCTGCACATGGCGGCGGATGCGGGGCAGCATCTGCTCCACGGCTGCGGTGTCCAGGTGGCCGGCGCCGGTGACGCCCTTGAGCGATACGTAGTAGACGTAGCCGCTGGCCACCCGCGCCACCTGGCGCATGCGTTCGTCGGTGCTGGTGGGCGCCAGCAGGAAGATCAGGTCGAGGCCGGCGGCCCGGAGCTTGCGGGCAAAGTCTTCGCATTCTTCCGGCGGGTAGTCCACCACCAGGATGCCATCGACCCCGGCCTTGGCCGCATCGCGGATGAAGGCGTCCTTGCCGTGGGTGAGGTCGTAGCGCTCCACCGGATTGGCATAGCCCATCAGCACCACCGGCGTGGTGGTGTCCCGTGCGCGGAAGGCTTGCACCATGGCCAGCACCTGGGCCGTGCCGATGCCCAGGGCCAGCGCTCTTTCGCCGGCCTTCTGGATCACCGGGCCGTCGGCCATCGGATCGGAAAACGGCACTCCCAGCTCGATTACGTCGGCGCCGGCCTGCACCATCCCGTGCATCAGCTCGGGGGTGATGTCGGCGAAAGGGAAGCCGGCGGTGACGTACGGTATGAGGGCTTTGCGGCCCTCGGCCTGGAGTGCGGCGAATTTGGCGGCGATGCGGCTCATGAATGGTTCCCGTCCGGGCCCGAACCCTTGACCTTGAGGCCGCGCATCGAGGGCCGGTCGTAGAAATCGACGCCGGCCAGATCGGCTACGGTGCCAATGTCCTTGTCACCGCGGCCGGAAAGGTTGACCAGGATCTTCTGGTCCGGATTCATTGTCGCGGCCAGCTTCATGGCGTAGGCGATCGCATGGCTGGATTCCAGGGCGGGGATGATGCCTTCGGTGCGGCACAGGTAGTGGAAGGCGTCCAGCGCCTCCTGGTCGGTGATCCCCACGTACTCGGCCCGGCCGATGTCCTTGAGCCAGGCGTGCTCGGGGCCGACGCCGGGATAGTCCAGGCCGGCGCTGACGCTGTGGGTCTCGGTGATCTGGCCGTCGGCGTCCTGCAGGATGTAGGTGCGGTTGCCGTGCAGCACGCCCGGGCTGCCGCGCTGGAGCGATGCCGAATGCTTGCCGCTGTCCAGGCCTTCGCCTGCGGCCTCGACGCCGATCAGGCGGGTGTTGGCGTAAGGGATGTACGGGTGGAAGATGCCCATCGCATTGCTGCCGCCGCCGACACAGGCGATCACCACGTCGGGCTGGCCGCCGGTCATCTCGGGCATCTGCTGGAGGCACTCGTTGCCGATCACACTCTGGAAATCGCGCACCATCATCGGATAGGGGTGAGGTCCCGCCACGGTGCCGATGATGTAGAAGGTGTTCTCGACGTGGGTCACCCAGTCGCGCATGGCTTCGTTCAGGGCGTCCTTGAGCGTCTTGCTGCCCGATTCCACGGGCACCACCGTCGCGCCCAGCAGGTTCATGCGGTACACGTTCGGGCTCTGGCGCTTGACGTCCTCGCTGCCCATGTAGACCACGCACTCCAGGCCGTAGCGGGCGCAGATGGTTGCCGTGGCCACGCCGTGCTGGCCGGCGCCGGTTTCGGCGATCACCCGCGGCTTGCCCATGCGCCGGGCCAGCAGGGCCTGCCCGATCACGTTGTTGATCTTGTGGGCGCCGGTGTGGTTCAGGTCTTCGCGCTTGAGATAGATCTGAGCGCCGCCCTGCTCGCGGCTTGTGCGAGCGGCGTGGTACACGGGCGAGGGGCGGCCGACGAAATGCGCCAGCTCATAGCGGAATTCCTCGAGAAATTCCGCATCGTGCTGGTATTTGGCGTAAGCCTCGCGCAGTTCGCCGATGGCGTGCGTCAGCGTTTCACTGACGAAGCTGCCGCCGTAGATCCCGAAGTGGCCCGTCGGGTCGGGTTGTTGATAAGAGGGCATGATCGTTTCAGGCAAGGAGCGCGTCGGCGGCACGGACGGCCGCGACGAACCGATGGATCTTTTCCGGGTCCTTGAGGCCCTTGTTGCCAGGGCCATCGAGCTCGACGCCGGAGCTCACGTCGACGGCCAGCGATCTACAGCGCGGCCGCACCTGCACGATGCCATCGGTCACGTTTGCAGGCGTCAACCCACCAGACAAAACGAGGTGACAGTTGACGCTTGGAGGAAGTCGTGACCAATTGAATGCTTTCCCGGCTCCGCCGTATCCCTCGACATGGGCGTCGAGCAGGATGCCCTGGGCATTGGCGAAGTCAAAGGCGAATTTTAGCAAGTCGAAGGGCGTGTCATCCAGCGGAATTCGGGCCACCCGCATGTAGGGGCGGCGCCCGCCACCGGTGGCCGCCTGGCATTCGGCCGGCGTTTCGTCTCCGTGGAACTGCACGGCGCACCCCGGCACCTCGTCGCAGGCAGCCATCACGCCCGCTGCAGGCTCGTTCACGAACAGCAGAACGGGCGTCACGAACGGCGGCAGGCGCCGGGCCAGCGCACCGGCCCGCCCGGGGGTGACGCAGCGCGGGCTGTCGCGGTACATCACAAAGCCCACGGCGTCGGCTCCGGCCGCCACCGCGGCATCGACATCCTGCTCGCGCGTCAGCCCGCAAATCTTGATGCGGGTGGGGGATGGCAGGGGGGTGCTCATGGCAGCCAATCATACGCAGCCGTACGGCTGGGCAGGTTCCATTCCGGGCCGTAGACCGGGCCGAGAAAATACAGCCCGTCGGGCGAAAACGTGGGCGCGGCGGCGTCGCGGTCACGCGCCGCCAGCACCTGGCCCATCCATGATGCCGGCTGGTGACCCTGGCCGACCTGCAGCAGACAGCCCATCAGGTTGCGGATCATGTGGTGCAGGAAAGCGTCGGCTTCGAACTCGAAGCGCCAATAGGGGCCTCGATGCGTGATTGCTATGCGCCTCATCGTCTTCACGGGCGTCTTCGCCTGGCAGGCCGAGGCCCGGAACGAGGTGAAATCGTGCTGGCCGATCACCAGGGCGGCCGCCGCCTGCATCGCCGCCGCATCCAGCGGCCTGAAGACCCAGCCCACCCGGCCGGCATCGACGCTGGGTCGTACCGGGGACTCGAGCACCACATAGGCGTAGCGCCGGGCGGTGGCGCAGGCCCGCGAGTGAAAGGCGTCGGGAACGGGGCGTGCCCACTGCACGGCGATGTCCGGCGGCAGGAAGCGGTTGGTGCCCCGGACCCAGGAGAACTCTTCGCGGTTGAGTGCGGTGTCGAAGTGCACGACTTGCATCAAGCCGTGTACTCCCGCGTCGGTGCGGCCGGCGCAAACCGTCGAGACGGGTTGCGCCGCGAACTGGGACAGTGCGTGCTCCAGCCGGTCCTGCACGGTGCGGCCGGAGGACTGGCTTTGCCAGCCCTCGTAAGCCTGTCCGTTGTAGCTGATGCCCAGCGCCAGCCTCATAGGCGGGCTTTCACCTGGTTTGAAGCTGCGCCGCCAGTGACCTGGTCAGCTGATTTCTGCAAGGAACCGCTGGGCCCGGCTCTTCAGGTCGCCGGAAGCCTCGGCCAGCACTTCCTGGGCCAGGCTGCGCGCACCGTCGGGGTCGCCGATGGCATTGAACTCCTCGGCCAACGCCAGCTTGGTGGCCAGCGGGTCGCTGCCGGTGTCGTCGAAGCCCGTCGAAGCCAGCGGCGCGCCGGCCGTGCTCAACGGCGCGTCGTCGGTATCTTGCTCCGCCACAGGGCCCTGCGCAGCGGCCGGGGCACCCAGGTCGAGCGAGAGGGAGCCGAGGTCGAATTCGATCATGCCCGCGTCCGCTGCCGGGGCGGGCGCAGGCGCGACCGGGGCAGCAGCAGCCGGCTTGGGCGGTTCGGTGCTGAAGCTCAGGCTGTACTCGTTCAGCGTGAGATCGGGCGCGTCGAGAGTAACGGGTTCGGGCGGGGAGACCGGCAGATCGAGCATGGCGGGCGCCGCTGCGCCCGCCGAGGCGTCCAGGGCGACCGTGGCCGAACCGAAATCCATGTCGAGGCTGGGCATCGGCTCGACCGCGGGAGTGGCCTGCGTGGCCATCATCGATGCGGACCCGGCCGAGGCTGGGGCCGGCGCCGGCTCCTCGTCACCGAGTGAAAAGTCGAGGTCGAGGTCCAGGTCGCTGGCCGGCGGCGCCACCGGCACCGGCATGGCCTGCGTCGAGGTGGTTGCACCAAAGGCCGCCGTTGCCACCGCGGCGCCTGCCGCGGCCGCGCCGTCCGTGGGCTGGCCACCGGGGCGGTAAAGCGTGTTGGAAGGATCCAGTTCCTTGCCCAGTTCGCAGATGTGTTCCCAGTCGGCGCCTTCGCCGCGGGTGAGCCCGTGGGCTTCGGTCGCCACCAGTTCGAAGGCCTTGGCGTCGCGGCGCTTGGAATAGATTTCAAGCAGCTTGCTATGGATGGCAACGCGCTGCGGCGTGGTGCGCATCGCTTCCTTGAGGATTTCCTCGGCTTGCAGGTCGCGCCCGTAGGCCAGGTAAACATCGGCCTCGGCCACCGGATCGACATCGCCGGCGGCATCGAGCTGACTGGGCGAATAGACCATGGACGAGCCGGTGGCACCGCCTTCGTTGGTGTCGATCCGCTGGCCGCCGCTGGCGCCGAAGAACGAGTCCGGCTGTAGCCGGCTTTCCAGGAACGAGCTGTCGACCTGGGTCGATTTCTTGCGCTGCCGGGCGCGGTAGAAACCGAAGCCCAGCAAGAGCGCCAGCACTCCGCCGAGAGTGGCCGGCACGATCGGATTTTCGAGCAGGTCGTCCAGCAGCGTGGATTCGGCGACCGGCGCCGGTGCTGCCGCCGGCTTGGCAGCCGGGGCCGCCACTGGTGCGACGGCGCTGGCCGCTGCTTCCGCAGGCGTGGCCGAGCCGGATGCGGCGACGATGGCAGGACTGGCCGCAACGGCTTCTGAAGCGGCGACGACGGCTGGAACGGCCGTCGATGCCGCCAGGGCGGGTGCGGCGCCGGCTGTCGGCGCGGCTGGTACGGCAGCCGAAGCCACTGGCGCGGCCGCCGCCGGCGTGGCCGCTTTAGCCGGGCTTGCGCCTGCCACCGGCACGGCAACGCCGGCAGGCGCGGCGGCTGGAGCGGGAGCGGTCGCGGTGCCGAGCTTGTTCAGGTCACTGATGTTCTTGTTGAGCTCGGCCACTCGCATGGCGGCGTCCTGGGCGGCGCGGTCGCGGGCAATCGTGTCTTCGATGCTCTTGCCCGGCACCGAACCCTTGGACAGCGTGAGCTTGTCCGGCGTCGCAGCGCCGGGCTTCTTGTCGTCGACCTCCGCCTGCAATTTGCCGGAGGCCTGGCGGTCGGATGCGGCCGTCTCGGTGGTCGGCAGGCCTTCGGCCAACCGGCGGCGGAATTCGTTGAAATCGCGGCTCTGGGCGATGACGGTCTGGCTGGCTTCGCCCGACGGCACCAGGCCGGCCTGCTCGGCCGAGGGAACATCGAGGACGGCGCCGGCCTTCAGCCGGTTCACGTTGCCCTCGATGAAGGCGTCGGGGTTGGAGCGCAGCAGGGCGACCAGCATCTGGTCGAGCGACACATGGGTGGGCTTGTGGGCCGCGGCGATCCGGCCGGCGGTGTCGCCGCTTTGAACGGTGACCTGCTTGTCGGCCGCTGGCGCCGTGCGGGGCGTTTCGGCCTGGCGTACCGGCGCAGCGGCGGCCGGGGCCGTGGGTACCACGCTGCGCGGGGCGGCGGACCGGACGGCCGGAGCGGGGGCGGCAGCGGGAGGGCTGACGCGCGGCGCAGGCGCCGGCGAGACCTGGGCCGCCAGCGGCGCGCTTTGGCGCAGGTTGGGCGGGTCGAACAGCATCGTGTAGTCGCGCACGATGCGCCCCGAGGCCCAGTTGGTTTCGAGAATCAGGTCGAGAAACGGCTCGGACATCGCCCGCTGGCTCACCAGGTTGAGGAAGTGGCGCCCGTCGGGACGGCGCTCGAGGGTGATGCGGATGCTCGAGACCACCTGGTTGTAGTCGAGCCCGGCGGCGCGAAACGCCTCGGGAGACGCGATGCCCGCGCGCAGCGTAGCCAGCTCTTCCGCGTTGATTTCCGGAATGTCGATCTGGGCGCGCAGCGGCTCACCGAGTGCGGACTGTACTGTGACGCGGCCCAAGGCGAGGGCGCTTGCATCCGACGTCGAAACGCCGAGCAGGATGGCCGTGGCGATTGCCAGGGCGGTTGAGCGCCATTGCGGCTTTTCCATTGGTTTTTGCGCCCCTATTGCTCGGTCTGCAGGCAATTTTTTTCTCATCATGCGAACAAACGCCTCGACGCTGAATTTGCTAAAAGGACCATAACATCAATGTCTTAGACTGACAAGCTGAGACATGTTTTAACTTCTGAGGGCTCTATTCGAGCATGGTTGCACTCAACTCGGCGTTGCGATGCGACAACGGCCTGTAACCGAAGATTACAGGCCGTTGTCGTGCGGATGAGCAGATTATGCGTCAAGCAGGATACGCAGCATGCGGCGCAGCGGCTCGGCCGCGCCCCACAGCAACTGGTCGCCGATGGTGAATGCGCCGACGTATTCCGCACCCATGGCCAGCTTGCGGATGCGGCCGACTGGAATCTCCAGCGTGCCGGTCACCGCCACGGGCGTCAGGCCTTGCAGCGTGGCCTCCTTGTTGTTGGGCACCACCTTCACCCACGCGTTGTCGGCAGCGATCAGGTGCTCGATGTCGGCCAGAGGAACGTCCTTCTTCAGCTTGAAGGTCAGCGCCTGGCTGTGGCAGCGCATTGCACCGACCCGGACGCAGAAGCCATCTACCGGTGTGGAAGGGGTGCCGAAAGCTTCGCCCTGGCCCAGGATCTTGTTGGTTTCCGCGCCGGCCTTCCATTCCTCGCGCGACATGCCGTCGCCCAAGTCCTTGTCGATCCACGGAATGAGGGAGCCACCCAGGGGCACACCGAAGTTTTCGGTTTCGGCGGCCGACATGCCCTGCTGGCGAGCCAGCACTTTGCGGTCGATTTCCAGGATGGCTGACTTGGGGTCGGCCAGCAAGGACTTCACTTCGCTGTTGAGCGTGCCGAACTGGGTCAGCAGCTCGCGCATGTGCTGGGCCCCCCCGCCCGACGCCGCCTGGTAGGTCATGCTGCTCATCCATTCGACCAGGCCGGCCTTGTAGAGCGCGCCGACGCCCATCAGCATGCAGCTGACGGTGCAGTTGCCGCCGATCCAGTTCTTGCCGCCCTTGGACAAGGCGTTCTTGATCACCGGCAGGTTGACCGGGTCCAGGACGATCACCGCGTCGTCCTTCATGCGAAGGGTGGAAGCCGCATCGATCCAGTGGCCGTTCCAGCCCGCGGCACGCAGCTTGGGAAAGACTTCGCCGGTGTAGTCGCCGCCCTGGGCGGTGATGACGATGTCGCAGCGGCGCAGCGCCTCGATGTCGAAGGCATCCTTCAGGGTGGTCTCGTTCCTGGCCTGGGCGGGCGCCTTGCCGCCGGCGTTGGAGGTGGAGAAGAACAGCGGCTCGATCAGGCCGAAGTCGCCCTCGGCCTGCATCCGGTCCATGAGGACCGAGCCGACCATGCCGCGCCAGCCCACCAGCCCGACCAGCGGTTGTTGTCCGTTCGAGAGTTTCATGTCATCGCCTTTTTCATAAATAAAAAACTTCGGAACGGCCGCCGCGAAAGCGGTGCCCTGTCCCCAACTGATTATTTTTCCCCCGGCTCGTTCGGCCGGGGACGGGCGAGACGAGGCGGAGCTTGCTAGCTCTTGGTGGTCTTTTTCGTAATGGCGGCGACGACGGCGTCGCCCATCTGGCGCGTGCCCACCTGCGTGGTGCCTGCCGAATGGATGTCCGTGGTGCGCAATCCCGACGCGAGCACGTCCTTCACCGCGGACTCGATCCGGTCGGCGGCTTGGGGCTGGTTGAGGGAAAAGCGCAGCATCATGGCAACAGACAATATTGTAGCCAAAGGGTTGGCGATGCCCTTGCCCGCAATATCCGGGGCGCTGCCATGGCTGGGCTCGTACAGGCCCTGGCTGGACGCGTTCAGGCTGGCCGAGGGCAGCATGCCGATGGAGCCGGTGAGCATGGCGGCCTCGTCCGAGAGAATGTCGCCGAACATGTTGCCGGTGACCACCACATCGAAGCGCTTGGGCGCCTTGACCAGTTGCATGGCGGCGTTGTCCACGTACATGTGGTCCAGCTCGACATCGGGATACTGCGCCCCGACCTCGGTGACCACGTCCTTCCAGAACTGGAAGGTTTCCAGCACGTTCGCCTTGTCCACGCTGGTGACCCGCTTGCTGCGCTTGCGGGCCGCCTGGAACGCCACGTGGGCGATGCGCTCGATTTCCGGGCGCGAGTAGCGCATGGTGTCGAACGCTTCCTCGGCGCCGGGAAAATGCCCGTCGACGGCGGTGCGGCGCCCGCGGGGCTGGCCGAAATAGATGTCGCCGGTCAGTTCCCGGATGATCAGGATGTCCAGGCCCGACACCAGCTCGGGCTTGAGGCTGGAGGCGGAGACCAGCTCGTCATAGCAGATGGCCGGGCGAAAGTTGGCGAACAGGCCGAGGTTCTTGCGCAGCCCCAGCACCGCCTGCTCGGGGCGCAGCGACCGCTCGAGCTTGTCGTATTTCCAGTCGCCCACGGCGCCGAACAGCACGGCATCCGCCTCCTTGGCGAGCTTGAGGGTGGCTTCGGGCAGGGGATGGCCGTGCGCCTCGTAGGCGGCGCCGCCCACCAGCGCCGACTCGGTTTCGAACTGAAGGTCGAGGACTTTCAGCACCTTCAGGGCTTCCGCGACGATTTCGGTGCCGATGCCGTCACCCGGCAGAACTGCGATTTTCATGGTTGTGTGGCTTTAACGGCTGAGGGTGTGGGCAAGCCAGGGCTTGGTGGCCAGGCGCTCCGCTTCGAAGGCCTTGATCTTGTCCGACTGGCGCAGGGTCAGCCCGATGTCATCGAAGCCGTTGGTGAGGCAGAACTTGCGAAACGGCTGCACCTCGAAGGCCAGTTCTCCGCCCTGTGGCTCGACGATCACCTGGCGCTCCAGGTCGATGGTCAGCTGGTAGCCGGGAAACGCCAGTGCCTGGTCGAACAGCCGGGCCACCTGCGACTCGGACAGCACGATCGGCAGCAGGCCGTTCTTGAAGCAGTTGTTGAAGAAGATGTCGGCGAAGCTGGGTGCGACGATGGCGCGAAAACCATATTGATCGAGGGCCCACGGCGCGTGCTCGCGCGAGGAGCCGCAGCCGAAGTTCTTGCGCGCCAGAAGAATCGAGGCGCCCTGGTAGCGCGGCTGGTTCAGGACGAAGTCGGGGTTGGGCTTGCGGCTGGCAGGGTCCTGGCCCGGCTCGCCCGGGTCCAGGTAGCGCCAGGCGTCGAACAGGTTCTGCCCGAACCCGGTCTTGCGGATCGACTTGAGGAACTGCTTGGGAATGATCGCGTCGGTATCGACGTTCTCGCGGTCCATCGGGGCCACCAGGCCCTTGTGCACTGTGAATTTCTGCATTTTGGTCAGTTGGAAACAGAGCGCGGCCGTGCCGCGGGGAGTCCTTGGAGTGCCTTACCTTTTCCTGCTCGCCTTGTCTTCGATCTTGTCGCCGACCTTCTGGACATCCTGGCCGAGGCCGCGAAAGGTATTGCAGCCGGCCAGGGCCAGGGCGAAAGACAGCGCAAGCAGGGTGGCAATGGTTTTCATGGTTTTTCCAATCAGTTGAGGACAGAGCAATATTGCCGCGCAATTACTGGTCTGTCCCGCAGGTTCATTCGTTAAGAAAATTGACGGACGTCGATGAAATGGCCGTGCACCGCGGCGGCGGCGGCCATCGCGGGGCTGACCAGGTGGGTGCGCCCGCCGGCGCCCTGGCGCCCTTCGAAATTGCGGTTGCTGGTGGAGGCGCAACGCTCGCCCGGCTCCAGCCGGTCGGCGTTCATGGCCAGGCACATCGAGCAGCCCGGCTCGCGCCATTCGAAGCCGGCGGCCATGAAGATCTCGTGCAGCCCCTCGCGCTCGGCCTGGTCCTTCACCAGGCCCGAGCCAGGCACCACCATCGCCAGCCTGACGTTCTTCGCCACTTTCCGGCCCAGTTTCTTCACCACGGCCGCGGCCTCGCGGATGTCCTCGATGCGGCTGTTGGTGCACGATCCGATGAACACCTTGTCGATGAAGATGTCGTCCAGCGCCTTGCCGGGAGCCAGGCCCATGTAGGTCAGCGCCCGCTCGATCGCATCGCGCTTGCTGGCGTCTTTTTCCTTGTCGGGGTCGGGCACGCGGCCATCCACCCCCAAGACCATTTCGGGCGAAGTGCCCCAGGTGACCTGCGGCACGATGGCCGCGGCGTCGAACTCGACCACGGTGTCGAACCGGGCGTCGGGGTCCGACTGCAGCGTGCGCCAGTACGCCACCGCCTGGTCCCACTCGGGCCCGGTGGGCGCGAGCGGACGGCCCCTGACGTAGTCGATC
>JAKFEZ010000260.1:0-8971 GCA_036675435.1 Ramlibacter sp.
GCACGAGGGGATGAATCCCACCGGTTCCCACAAGGACAGGATGTCGGCGCAAGCCGTGACCCGCGCCCTGGAGGCGGGCGCATCGTCGGTCGTGCTGGCTTCCAGCGGCAACGCGGCCGTGTCCGCGGCGGCTTATTGCGCCGCGGCGGGCCTTGGCTGTGAGGTTGCCACCTATCGCGACATGCCGGTGCCGTTCGTGCGAGCACTGCAGCGATTGGGCGCGCGCCGCCTGGCCTTCGAGCACGGCACCGAACGCTGGGCCCACGTGCGGCAACGGGTCGAGCAGGACGGCGCGTTCGCCCTGACCAACTACAGCCTGCCCGCGGTCGGCAGCCCGGTGTTCGGCGTCGAAGGCTATCGCGCCATCGCGCTCGAGTGCGCTGCCGAAGGCTGCGTCCCCGACCACGTGCTGGTGCCGACCGCGCGAGGCGATTTGCTGTGGGGCCTGTACAGCGGCTTTCGCGACCTGCACGCGGCCGGCCTCATTGCCCGCCTTCCCAGGCTCTGGGCGGTGGAACCGTTTGCACGCCTGCACAAGGTGCTGGAAGGCGCCTCGCCCCAGGGTGAGTTTGCCGGGACCACCGCACAGTTTTCGGTCGCGGGCAACACCGTCACCTTGCAGCAGCTGCGGGCCGTGCAGGCGAGCGGCGGCGGCGCCGTAGTAGCCAGCGATGCCCAGGCGCACTGGGGCGCTTCACGCCTGGCCGCTCAGGGCCTCTGGGTCGAACTGTGCGCCGGCGGCTGCATCAGCGCGGTGACCCAGCTGATCGCGCAGGGCCGCATCGGCGCCGAAGACCACGCCATGGTGCTGCTGACGGCGCGCGGCGACCGCGACCCGATCGATCCTGCCCTGTTTTCCTGACCTCGAGGAGTTGTTCCATGTTCAAGCGTTTTCTATCCGTCTTCGTTGCCGCCACCTTGGGCCTGGGTGGCGCAAGCGCCATGGCTGCCTACCCGGACAAGCCGGTGCGGCTGATCGTGCCCTGGGCGCCGGGCGGCAGCACCGACGCCATCGCGCGGGCCCTGGCCCAGCGCATGAGCCAGACCATGGGCCAGAGCGTGGTGGTGGACAACCGCTCCGGCGCGGCCGGCCAGATCGGCACCGACGCGGCGGCGAAGGCCGCGCCCGATGGCTATACGCTGGTGATGATCGAGTTGCCCCATGCGATCCAGCCCGCCGCCGTGGCCAAGCTGCCCTATGACTTGCTGCGCGACTTCACGCCCATCAGCCTGGTCGGCACGTCGCCGCTGGTGCTGTTCGCTGCGCCAGCCGACCACAAGAATGGCGACGTGAAGGGGTTCCTGCAGCGCGCCAAGCGACCCCAGGCGCCCTTGGCCGTGGCCCACAGCGGCACCGGCTCCAGCAGCCACCTGGCGGGCGAAGTGCTGGCGGGCCGAGGCGGCTTCAAGATCGTCGCTGTGCCGTACCGGGGCTCCGCGCCGGCCCTGACGGATGTTGCCGCTGGCCAGGTCGCGGCGCACTTCGCGACGTTGGCCAGCGGCAGTTCGCTGCACTCGGCGGGCAAGCTCTCGGCCCTGATGGTGACCGGTGCACAGCGGCTGCCCGCCCTGCCCGACGTGCCCACGGCCCGCGAGGCCGGCATCGACGGAATGGATTTCAACCAGTGGTGGGCGGTGGTCGCGCCGGCCACGACGCCGGTCGAGATCCTGGAGCGCCTGCGCACCGAAGTTGCCGCGGCCCTGGCCCATCCCGCGACGCGGGAGCGCCTCAATACGCTGGGCATCGAGTTGAAGGGCTCGACGCGGGACCAGTTGCGCAGCTTCATGCGCAGCGAGGTGGAGCGCTGGGGCGTCATCGCGCGTGAATCCGGCGTCAAGCCCGAGTAGTTTTGCGTACCTGGGCTCGTGCTATGTTCGGCGGCTGCAACTCATCGCATCGCCGCCATGACATCTCCTCGCCTCCAAGACAAAGTCTGCATCGTGACCGGAGGCGCCCAGGGCATCGGCCTGGCCACGGCACTTAAATTCGCCCGCGAGGGCGCCACCGTGGTGATCTGGGACCTGAGCCAGGCCGGCGTCGACGATGCAGTGCGGCAATGCGGCGAGGCCGGAGCGCAAGGCGCCGGCTTCGTGGTCGACGTGACGCAGCGCGCGATGGTGGATGCCGCTGCGCAGCAGACTCTGGAGCGCTTCGGCCGCATCGACGTGCTGGTGAACAACGCCGGCATTACCCAGGACGCGCGGCTGCAGAAAATGACCATCGAGCAGTTCGACCGCGTGATCGACGTCAACCTGCGCGGCGTGTTCCACTGCGCCCAGGCCGTGGCGAACACCATGGTGGAGCAAGGCGCCGGCGTCATTCTCAATGCCAGCTCGGTCGTGGGCCTGTACGGCAACTTCGGGCAGACCAACTACGCGGCCACGAAGTTCGGCGTGCTGGGCTTCACCAAGACCTGGAGCCGCGAGCTCGGGCCCAAGGGCGTGCGCGTCAACGCGGTGGCGCCCGGTTTCATCAAGACGCACATCCTCGACTCCATCCCCGACAAGGTGCTGGAAGACATGAAGCATCGCGTGCCCCTGCATCGCCTGGGCACGCCGGAAGAGATCGCCAACGTCTATTGCTTCCTGGCGAGCGACGAAGCCAGCTACGTCAACGGCGCGGTGATCGAGGTGTCGGGCGGCATGACGGTCTAGGCGCAGCCTCCGCCTCGACGGAGGGCGGATACTTGACTGCGGCAAGCATTTGACGGACGATGTCAACATGCCCGCCGCTCTAGCCCCAGCGCCGATCTCACCCGACCAGGTCAAGGCCGTGCGGGGCTTCAACCGCTTCTACACCCAGCGCATCGGGGTGCTCGACCCCTACCTGAACAGCGAACTGTCGCTGACCGAAGTGCGCGTCCTGTACGAGTTGGCCCACCGCGACCAGCCCGCCGCCGTCGAACTCGGGCGCGATCTGGCACTGGATGCCGGCTACCTGAGCCGCATCCTGCGCCGTTTCGAAGGCCGCGGCTGGCTGGCGCGCTCGCCCTCGCCGGCGGACGCGCGGCAAAGCCTGCTCAAGCTCACCGAGGCCGGCCACGCCGCCTTCGCACCGCTGCAGCAGAAATCGCGCGATGAAGCGGCCGCCCTGCTGGGCGCCCTGCCCGACACTGCGCGCGGCAAGCTCATCGGCGCCATGGCCACGGTGCAGCAGTTGCTCGACCCGTCGGCACTGGCTCGGGCACCGCTTACCGTCGTGCTGCGCGATCCCCGTCCCGGCGACCTGGGCTGGGTGGTGATGCAGCACGGCGAAATCTACGCGCGCGAGTACCGGTTCACCGACGAGTTCGAAGGGCTGGTGGCCGGCATCGCGGCCAAGTACATCCAGCACTTCGATCCGGCCTGGGAGAAGGGCTGGATCGCCGAGATCGACGGCGAGCGCGTGGGCTCGGTGTTCGTCGTGCGCAAGTCGGCCACCGTCGCCCAGTTGCGCTTGCTGATCCTCACCCCCGCGGCGCGCGGCCTGGGCCTGGGCGGACGGCTCGCCGACGAGTGCATCGCGTTCGCCCGGGGCAAGGGCTATCGCAAGCTGGTGCTCTGGACCAACGGCCACCTGGAGGCTGCGCGGGCCATCTACCGGTCGCGCGGCTTCACGCTGACCAAGAGCGAGCCGTACCGCGCCTACCAGCAAGACCTGACCAGCGAAACCTGGGAGCTGAAGCTATAAACCTGGCCCTGCTCGCCGCAGCCGGGGCCTCGGTCCTGGTCGGCGCAGCCATCGTGGCCTCGCGCTTCGCCGTGGCCGAGGTGCCGCCGCTGACGCTCGCCATGCTGCGCTACACCATCGGCTTCGCCTGCCTGCTGCCGTTTGCCTGGGGCGGTCTGGCCGTCGCCCGCTCCCGATTGGCAGCAGCCGCGCCCGTCGGCGCCAGCCGAAACCGCGACCTGCTGGCCATGGCCGCGCTCGGCATCTCGCAGTTCGGCGTGCTGATCGCGCTGCTGAATTTCGGCTTGCAGCACGTGGGCGCGGCCCAGGCGGCGTTGATCTTCAGCCTGTTTCCGCTGCTGACCCTCTTGATCGCGGCCGCGCTAGGGCGGGAGCGCATCACGCTGTCGCTGGGGCTGGGCGTGCTGGTGTCGATCCTGGGTGTCGCGCTGTCGCTGGCGCCCAAAGTCGCTGCTTCGCAGGCCGGGCTCTGGCAGGGCGAAGCAGCCGTAGCTGCCGCTGCGGCCATCGGCGCCCTGTGCAGCGTGCTGTACCGCCCCTACCTGGCCCGCTATCCCACCGTCCCGGTGTCGGCCTATGCCATGGCGGCTTCGGTGCTGTTTTTGGCCGTCCTGGCGCTCGGTGAGCATTGGCCGTCGCGCATCGGCGGCTTCAGCCCGGGCGCCTGGGCCGCCGTGGCGTTCATCGGGGTTTCCAGCGGCGTCGGCTATTTCTGGTGGCTGTACGCGCTCAAGCACGAGTCGCCGACGCGAGTCACGGTGTTCCTGGCACTGAACCCGGTCACCGCCACGCTGCTGGGATGGTGGCTGCTGGGCGAAGCCGCACCGCCCGCCGCGGCCGGCGCGCTGCTGCTGATTGCCACCGGCCTGTGGCTGGCGACCAGGCCGGTCAAACCCCCGCGACAGCCGCCTGACAGACCCCGAAGCGATAATCGCGCACCATGAATCCACCGCCCGCGGCTGCCGTCGAAGCACCGTCAGAGCCCCGCCTGCAACCCCAGTCGCTCTCGGACCTTTTCTTCTCGTTTTCCATTCTGGCCCTGCAGGGCTTCGGTGGCGTGCTGGCGGTCGTGCAGCGCGAACTGGTGGAAAAAAAACGCTGGATGACGCGCGAGGAGTTCGTCGAAGACTGGGCGGTAGCTCAGATCATGCCCGGCCCCAACGTGGTCAACCTCTCGCTGATGATCGGCGGACGCTACTTCGGCTTGCGCGGCGCCATGACGGCGCTGGCCGGCATGCTGGTGTTCCCGCTGCTGGTGGTGATGGGCCTGGCCCTGGTCTACGCGCAGTTTGCCGGTGACCCGCAGGTGGCCGGCGCCCTGCGCGGTATGGGCGCCGTGGCGGCCGGGCTGATCGCGGCCACCGGCCTCAAGCTGTTCGGCGCCGTGAAAAAGCATCCGCTGGGGGTGCCGGCATGCATCGTGTTCGGGGCGGCCAGCTTCATCGCCATCGGCCTGCTCCGCTGGCCGCTCGTCTATGTGCTGCTGGGACTGGGCGGGCTGGCCTGCGTGCTGACCTATCGCGCTCTCGGCAAAGGCTTGCCATGACCATCGCCATGAGCGCGGCCGACTGGCTGGCCCTGTTTGCGCAATTCCTCTCGCTCTCGCTGCTGGCGGTAGGCGGCGCCATCACCACCGCGCCGGACATGCACCGCTACCTGGTCGACGGCCAGGGATGGCTGACCGACGCGCAGTTCAGCGCCTCCATCGCCATCGCCCAGGCCGCACCGGGGCCCAACGTGCTGTTCGTGGCGTTGCTGGGCTGGAACGTGGGACTCAACGCCGGCGGCCTTCCATACGCCCTGCTCGGCATGGGGGTCGCCATGCTCGGCATCATGATCCCCAGCACCACGCTCACCTACCTGGCCGCCCGATGGGGCCACGAGAACCGCGACTTGCGCGCGGTGCGCGCCTTCAAGCAGGGCATGGCGCCGGTCGTCATCGCACTGCTCATCGCCACCGGCTGGATCCTGGCCACCGGCAGCGGCTACGACTTGCGCCATTGGCCGGTCTGGGCCGTGACGCTGGTGTCGGCGCTGATCGTCTGGCGCACCCGGTTGCACCTGCTCTGGCTGCTGGGCGCGGGCGCGATGGTGGGATGGATGGGCTGGGTCTGAAAGCGTGGCGCTGCGGCGCCCATCATCCACCTCGCAGCAATTCCTCGTAGAGAGGGTGCTGAGAGATGTCGTTGTGGCCGGTTCCGGGCAGCACATGCAGCCGTGCGATGCCCGAGCCGAACCGGGCGTGCAACAAGTCGGTGCTCGCCCTGGGGATCACCTCGTCGCGTTCGGCGGCGATCAGGGTGGTGGGCGCGCTGACCCGAGCCGCAAAGCGGGCCGACTCGTACTTGTCGGCGAGCAGCCAGCGCACGGGGAACAGCGCAAACTGCGCCGCCGCGAGATCTTGCAAGCTGTCGTAGGGCGTGACCAGCACCAGACGTGCCACCGGGCGCTGTGCCGCAAGGCGCACGGCCACGCCGGAACCCAGGCTGCGGCCGATGACCGTGACGTTGGGGTGCTGGGCGTGAACCTGATCGAACAAGGCCAGCGCATCCTTGTGCAACGCCGCCTCCGAGGGCGAGCCGCTGCTGCCGCCATAGCCTCGGTAGTGCATCAGGTAGACGGCGTGCCCGTCGAACGCCCGCGCCAGTTCGGGCAGGCTGGCGGAGACGTCTTCGGCATTGCCACCGAAGTACAGCACGGCATTCGGCCCGGCCTGCGGCCGCACCGACACCTGCAGCCGCGCGCCGTCGACCGGCAGCGCGATGCGGGTCGCTGCGCTGCCCACCCTGGCCGGCTGGGGAAAGTAGATCAGCGAGCGCTGGAAGAAGAACAAGGCGGCGCAGGCGCCGAGGTAAAGAAAACAGGCGGTGATCAGCAGCACACCGAGCGTTCGCATGTTCAAGCCCCGCTGCGGCGCCGCGATGCGACGGGAAAGAACCACCAGCTGGCGGCCACGGCCAGCCCGAACAGCGAATACACCAGGACGAACACCCACTCCGGCGCCTGGTAGTAGAGCAATCGTTGCATCCAATGCGCGATGAAGCCGCCGCTATAGCCCGCCTCGCCGGCCTGGGCCCGCAGCCACATCTCGAGCGTGGTGAGGGGGCACACCAGGCCCAGCCAGGCTTGGGCGACCACGGTCGCGATGGCCAGCAGATGGGCCAGCCTGAACCACAGGTTGTTGACCCAGTGCCAGCCACGCAGGTTGCCGGCAACGACCAGGGCCATACCGGCGATCACGAACACCACCACGGCGAGGTGCAAGGCCAGCACCAGGTCGGCCAGAAGCTGCATCACACTTCAGGCCTGCCGTGCATAGCTGACGGTGAGGATCTCCCACTGGTGCCCATCGGGTTCGTTCCAGTAGATCATGCTGCCGCCATAGTCGGTGTTGATCTTGTGGTCGACCGGACCGCGCACATTGCTGCGATAGGGAATGCCCGCTGCCTTGATGCGTCCCAGAATGGCGTCGAATTCTGCCTGGCTGACGCGAAAGCAGAAGTGATAGATGGGGAAGACCTCATCGGTATCGAGGAAGTCGAGCGTCAGGCCGCCGTTGACGTACACAGCCGAGAACGGCCCCACCCCAGTCGCCGACCAAGGCACGCCCAACAGGTGCGCCAACTGCTTGGCCGAGGCGACCTGGTCGCGGGTCGGCACGATGGTGTGATCGAGCTCGACGGTCATGCGCGTTTCTCCACTGCCGGGTATCCGGGTATCAGCTTGCTTGCGGTGCCATCCTGCTTTGTACCGCAATGTGGCGCGAGACGTAGCCCACGCAGGCGCCGAAGACGATATGCACCACCAGGCTGGGAAGGATATAGGCCGGCCCCAGCTGCCAAGGTGTCGGGTCGCCGAAGAACAGCGGCAAAGCCAGCGAGTTGACCGCCATGTAGTAGCCAACGCCATAGATCGCCCCGGCCGCCAAAGGCCCGACAGGCAGCGCAGACCGCCTGAACAGCAGGAGCAAGGGCAACGCCGACAGCCAGCCCAGGACGAGGTGCTGAACGAACAGCACGGCGGGGCCTGGGTCAGTGACGAAAAGCGCTGCGAACTTGGGACCGTAATGGCCAACCCGCAGCCCGGTAGCGCGGAACGCCAGGCCGAACGGCATCATCGCCAGCGCGGCGATGATGCCCGAAATGAGCGATTCGATGAGAAGGTTTTGTCGGCGCATAGATGGGGCACGATGGTAGCAAGCGGTGGCCCCGCGAGTTCGAACTCAGCGCCGCAGGCAGGCCTCGGTCAAATCTCCCCTCGATTCGCCGCGATAGCGATTGCGCGAAACGATCTTGAGGATGGCGCGCGCCTTTGAGGGGAGTCCATATACGACTTGTTAGGGAAAGCTGAACAACTCGCAAACGCAAGCCCGCGAGGCGCTTGTATGTCGAGTATGTCGAGAAAGTTCGATGAATTCATGACGCATTGCCCTGTATAGATTTTGCAGTCATTGCTCTCCGCCAGGCACTCAGACTAAGCACGAGGGAGAGCGCATGGGCGGACACAATCGATACGATGATGAACGCGCCGGCGTGGCGCAAATCCTTGAGATCAAAGAATACCGCTAGAGCGATTGATAAAAGTGCGCCCGTGACCATGCCGATGCCAAGGAAGTCGCGGCCTCTGGTGACTCCACCCCAGTTCGCTATAAGAAATGCCACTCGCAGGTTGACCCAGAGGCGAGTTGCGAGCAACAGCCAGAAGATGGGAATCATCGGAATCCATACCCCAGAGCCTTGGTGTGCTTGGTACATTGACCAAAGCGCCCAAGACGAGTACCCCAAAACTTCGACCGCCCCCACAAGCAACGCGGATCTGAACACGGCTTAACGTTGGACGTAACCGGCGCTCGAAGCAGCGGCCACGCCACAGGCGTGGTCGCTTGAGTGTCCGTGTTGACGGACCTGTTAGCCCTCATTTCTTAGCAGGGCCTTTTTTCTTGATGATTGCTGCCGTGAGCTTCTTCAGCTTAGCGCTTTTTTTCTCGTAGATTTCCTCAAGCGCATGCGCAAGGAGTTCGAAGGCGTCTAGCATATCGTTGGCGGTCAAGTCAGTTGAGTGGCTTCCAGAATTTCCCAGCCACTTTATCGCTAGCAGATTTGCTCCAACCTCTGCCTGTTTCTTGGCAAACCGCTCAATGCGCGCATGGAGCGTCAGGTCGTCGAACTTGCCCTTCTTGTTCTTGGCCTTCTTAGGAATCCCTTGCGCATCCATTAGGCGCTCCAATGCGGATCGCAGACGGTTTGCCGCGGACGGAGGACTGGCCCAATAGAGCCGGCTCGCCTCCAGGACATCGGCAAC
>JAKFEZ010000111.1:0-39399 GCA_036675435.1 Ramlibacter sp.
TGCACATCACGTTGACGGCAGCCGGCCGCCGCCTCAAGGCCCGCGCTCAAAAAATTCCAGGCTGCATCCTGCAGGCCAGCCAGTGCTCGATGCCCGAGCTGGTGCAGCTCACCCGGCAGGTCCAGCGCCTGCGCGACGGCCTGGCCGCCTAAGATATGTTCGCCCCCACGCTCACTTCGTTCGCTGCCCCCCGAGGGGGCCCAGCCCACCTTGGGAGCGGCCCGGCGGTGGCCTGACGCCTATCGTCGGCCTGTCAGCCATCTCGCACAGCGCTCACCGAACCGGGCCGACGGCGCCCGCCCTCCGGCGCCCGGCAACATGGCCGGTCCAACTGCCCAGGAAAGACATCATGAGCCAGGACAAGCCATTCCAGCATGAGCTGTGGAAGCTGATCAAGCCGATCCGCTTCGGCATGCTCACACACCGCCACCCCGACGGCGGCCTGCACGCGCACCCGCTGACCACCCAGAACCATTCGCTCAAGCCGGGCGAGCCGCTGTGCTTCTTCGTCTCGCGCAGTTCCGAGCTGGGCCAGCGGCTGCAGCAGGACGGCAACGTCTGCGTGACTTACGGCGACCTGAAAGAAGACGTCTGGGTCTCGATCTCAGGGCAGGCGCGCGTCAACGAAGACCTGGCCGCCAAGAAGAGCCTGTTCAACGCGCTCGACAAGGCCTGGTTCCCGGGCGGCGCCGAAGACCCGAACCTGGAACTGGTGGAGATCGAAATTCGCCATGCCGAATACTGGA
Source organism: Ramlibacter sp. (assembly GCA_036675435.1). GTDB lineage: Bacteria > Pseudomonadota > Gammaproteobacteria > Burkholderiales > Burkholderiaceae_C > Ramlibacter. The sequence goes on from JAKFEZ010000111.1 coordinate 747, forward strand.
AGGTCAAGGAAAGCAAGTCGACGCAGGTGCTGAAGATGGCCACTGCGGCGGTCACCGGCAATCGCCCGGACATGGGCGAGCACCGGGAGTTAGACCTCACCTCCGAGGAAACACACTCCTAGGGACGAGGCGGGGCCGCTGCGGCGGTCGTCGAAACGCTCGGCCGCTGCTGCCCCGGCAAATGCGCCGCGGCCTCCCAGTGGCCGCCGGCAAACCATGGGTCGCCTTCCAGGTACGCCCGCAGCATCGGCAGCGCGTCCAGCCCCCAGAACACCTTGTCGTCGACCACGAATGAGGGCACGCCGAACAGGCCGCGTGCGATGGCCTCTTCGGTGTTCGCCTTCAGCTCGGCCTTGACGTCTGCGCCGGCTGCGTCGCGCGCCGGCTTGAGTTGCTGCGCCACCGCCTCAGTCCGCTGCGCGTCGCCGGCATCGGCGCCGCCGCGCCAGACATGCCGGAACAAGGTTTCGCAAACATAGCGGTTGGCCAGGCCCTCCGAACCGCAAGCCAGTGCCAGCCGCAGCAGGGGCAAGGGATTGAACGGGTGCGCGGCCGGCATCTGCAGCGGCACGCCGTGGGTATGAGCGAGCCAGAGCACCTGGCGATAAGTCCAGTCGCGCTTGGGGCTGATTTCGGCCGGGCCGAGCTGGCCGTGATGCTTGAGCAAGCCGGCAAACAGCACCGGCCGATAATCGACGCTGTAGCTCAGGCCCTGCAGCGCCGCGGGCAGTTTCTCGAACGCCAGATAGGCGTAAGGTGAGATGAAATCGAGGTAGAACGTGATGTGCTTCATGCGTCTTTTCCGCTCGCCTGCTGCGAGAGCGCCGGGGCGAAAGTGCCCCCATCGATCCGTTGCCTGATCAGCTGCCACACATCGCGCCGGGAGCCGTCGTCCATACGGCCCCAGGCCGCGATCTCGTCGAGCGTGCGCAGGCAGCCTTCGCAGTGCTGCGTCACCGGGTCGAGCTTGCAGACTGAGACGCAGGGGGAAGGCACCTCGCCCACCAGGCCATCGCATACCAGCGCGGCCCGCTCGGCCAGCAGGTCCAGCGCCGGCATCAGCTGCCCTGCACGGGCTGCACCACGTCCGCCACCGGCGCGCCGGTCAGCCGTTCGAGGTCTTGCGGGCGCAGCTTGAAGACGCCGTGCGGGTGACCCGCCGCGGCCCAGATCTCATCGAAGCGAAACAGCTCGCGGTCGATCAGCGTCACCGGCTTGAGCAGGTGGGCCACCGGCGATACGCCGCCGATGGAATAGCCGGTGCTGGCCTTCACGAACTCCGCGTCGGCCCGGCCGGTCTTGCCGACCAGCGCATCGACCTTCTTTTCATCCACCCTGCGATCACCCGAGGCGATGACCAGCACCGCCGCGTCGTCGGACTTGCGGCGAAAGATGATGCTCTTGGCGATCTGCCCCACCGCAATGCCGAGCGCATCGGCAGCCTGCTGCGCGGTGCGGGCGGCGCCGTCGAGCATCTGCGGCGCATGCGGATGGCCTTTTTCCTGCAGGTCGCGTGCTACGCGCTGCACGCCTTCGGGCAGCGAATGCAACTCGGCGCCACACATCCCAATCACCCTGCCCGCTTGTTCAGGATCGCCGTCGCGGCGCGGGAATTCGGCTTGCGCTGCAGGAAATCGCTGATGTACTTGCCGGCGTCGATCAGCTTGTCGAGGTCGATGCCGGTTTCGATGCCCATGCCGTGCAGCATGTAGACCACGTCTTCGGTCGCCACGTTGCCGGTCGCGCCCTTGGCGTAGGGGCAGCCGCCCAGGCCGGCCGAGGAGGTGTCGTACTGCCACACGCCCATTTCGAGCGAGGCCAGCGTGTTGCCCAGGGCCTGGCCGTAGGTGTCGTGGTAATGGCCCGAGATGTCGTCGATGGCGTAGTGTTTCAGCGCGGCTTCCATGGCGCGCTTCACCTTGATCGGCGTGCCGACGCCGATGGTGTCGGCCACGCCGATATGCTGCACCCCGATCTGCTTCATCAGCCGCGCTACCAGCTCCACGCGGGCGGGCGGCACCTCGCCCTCGTACGGGCAGCCGACAGCGCATGAAATGGCGCCGCGCACATGAATGCCTTTCGCCTTCGCCGCTTCGACCACCGGGGCGAAGCGTTCGATGCTCTCCTCGATCGAGCAGTTGATGTTGCGCTGGCTGAAGGCCTCGCTGGCGGCGCCGAACACCACGATCTCGTCGGGCCTGGATTCGACCGCCGCCTCGAAGCCCTTCATGTTGGGCGTGAGCACCGAGTAGCGCACGCCCGGCTTGCGCTGGATGCCGGCCATCACCTGCGCGGCATCGGCCATCTGCGGCACCCACTTGGGCGACACGAAACTGGTGACCTCGATCTCCTTCAGGCCGGCGTCCTGCAGGCGATGCACCAGGCCGATCTTGACCTCGGCGGGCACCGGCTCTTTTTCGTTTTGCAGGCCGTCGCGGGGCCCGACGTCGACGAGTTTGACTCGGTTGGGTAATTGCATGACTCAGTATCCTCTTTGCAGGTCAACCACACCGGCGATGGGCTCTCCCCGCTCCAGCGCGAGAATCTTGCCCACGATCTGGGCGATGCTTTCCTCGCGCAGCGTCCGCGCCGAGGTGTGGGGCGTGATGGTGATTTTCGGGTGGCGCCAGAAGGGGTGCTCCGGCGGCAGCGGCTCGGTGCGGAACACGTCGAGCGCGGCGCCGGCCAGATGGCCCCGGTCCAACAGCGCGATCAGGTCGTCGTCGACCAGGTGGGCGCCGCGGGCCACGTTGATCACGTAGCCGCCCGGCATCAAGCGCGAGAGGTTTTCGGCGTTCAGGATGTCCTGCGTTTCAGGCGTCAGCGGCAACAGGCAGACCAGCACCCGGGTCGCGGCCAGAAAGCCGCGCAATTGCGCGGGGCCGGCGAAACAGCGCACGCCCGGCAGCGATCTCGGGCTGCGGCTCCATCCCACCACCGGAAAATCGAACTGCGCCACCGCCCGCGCGACCCGCTCGCCGAGCACGCCCAGGCCCATGATGCCCACCGGGTACTCGGCCCGGCTGCGCGGCTTGCGGTAGGACCACTTGCGCTCGCCCACGTCGGCTTCGTAGCCGTCCAGTTCGCGGAAATGCCGGATCAGGGCGTGGCAGACGAACTCGGCCATCTGCACGGCCATGCCGCCGTCGTCGATGCGCACCACCCGCGCTTCGGGCGGCAGCCGCAGACCGAGCAGTGCGTCGACGCCCGCCCCGATGTTGAAAATACCCTTCAGGCGCGGCTGCTCGTCGATGAAACGCTGCGGCGGCGACCAGACGACCGCGTGATCGGCCTGGGCCGCGCCCGGCTGCCATTCATCGACCTGCGCATCCGGCAGCGCCGCGCGCAAACCGTCCAGCCAGGGGGCGGCTTTGGTGCCGGTACAGCAAAAAGAGATTCGCATCGGCCCTATTGTGCTGGAGCGCCGGCTTCCTGGACCGCCAGCTTCAACAGCTCCGCCCCTTCAGCCACCTGATCGCCCGGCCCGTACATCAACTCGGCCACGATGCCGTCCGCCGGCGCGGCGATGGTGTGCTCCATCTTCATCGCCTCCATCACGGCCAGCGCCTGGCCCTTGCTCACGCTGTCGCCGGGCTTCACCGCGAACGACACGATCTTGCCGGGCATGGGCGCCGTGAGGCGGCCGGTGTCGGCCTGCCCCTCGCCGGCATGCGCCAGCAGGTCGATGGCCACGATCTGGGTGGCGCCGCGGGCGCTGAACACATGATCGACCTCGCCGTGGGCGTACACGTTGGCCAGCAGGCGCTGCCCGGCGAAGTGAATGTCGATGCCTTTTCCCGTTCGGGCAAACGCCAGCGCGCCCGACAGGTTGCCCACGGTCAGCGTCAGGGCGCCGTCGTGCAGATAGGCCAGCTCGGCCTTCGCGTTCTCGCCATGGAACTCGAATTCGAAGCGCCGCACCTGCACGCCGTGGCTGTACCAGCCATCCCGGCGGCTGAACGGATCGGCGCCTTCCTGCGCCCGCTCGTGCAGCAGGGCCTGGGCGATGGCCGCAGCTGCAGCCAGCGGCAGACCCAGCGGCTCCTGGCGGAACAGCACCGCCTGCTCGCGCTGGATCAGGGCCGTGTCCAGGTCGGCCTTCGAGAACGAGGGGCTGCGCACCACCTGGCGCAGGAACTGCACGTTGGTGGCGAGCCCGACGATGTGGGTCTGCGCCAGGGCCTCGTCCAGGCGGGCCAGCGCCTGCTCGCGCGTGTCGCCGTGCACGATCAGCTTGGCGATCATCGAATCGTAGAACGGCGAGATCGTATCGCCTTCACGCACGCCGTCGTCGATGCGCACCGGTGCGCGCTCGAAGGCGCTGCAGGCAGCCGGCTTGCGGTAGACCCGCAGCGTGCCGGTCGCCGGCAGGAAGTTGTTGTCGGGGTTCTCGGCGCAGATGCGGGCCTCGATCGCATGGCCGCGAATCTGCAGTTGCTCCTGCTTCAGCGGCAGCGACTCGCCGAAAGCCACCCGCAGCTGCCATTCGACCAGGTCGAGGCCGGTGATCGCTTCGGTCACCGGATGCTCCACCTGCAGCCGCGTGTTCATCTCCATGAAGAAAAAAGACATGTGAGCCCCCACGCTCGGCATCGCCTCGCTGCCCCCCGAGGGGGCGCTCGCTTGCTTGGGGCGGCCCGGCGCGGCGCTCGTTCTCCCATCTTCGCGCTGCTCGACGATGAACTCCACCGTGCCGGCGCCTATATAGTTCACAGCCCGCGCCGCCGCCACCGCAGCCGCGCCCATCTCCCGGCGCAGCGCCTCGGTCATTCCCGGCGCCGGCGCTTCCTCCAGCACCTTCTGGTGCCTGCGCTGCACCGAGCAATCGCGCTCGAACAAATAGACGTAATTGCCCTGCGAGTCACCGAACACCTGGATTTCGATGTGGCGCGGGCGTTGCACGTATTTCTCGATCAGCACCGCGTCATCGCCGAAGCTGTTGATGGCTTCGCGCTTGCAGGAAGCCAGCGCCGCGTCGAACTCTTCGGCCCGGTCCACTGCCCGCATGCCCTTGCCGCCGCCGCCGGCGCTGGCCTTGATCAGCACCGGATAGCCGATCCGACCGGCTTCCTTTTTGAGCAGCGCCGCGTCCTGGCTGGCGCCGTGGTAGCCGGGCACCAGCGGCACCCCGGCCTTCTCCATCAATCGCTTCGACTCTGCCTTCAGGCCCATGGCCTGGATGGCAGACGCCGGCGGACCGATGAACACCAGCCCGGCCTGCACGCAGGCGTTGGCGAACTCCTCGTTCTCGCTCAGGAAGCCGTAGCCCGGGTGAATGGCCTGGGCCCCGGTCGCCCGGGCCGCTTCGATGATCCGCTCCCAGCGCAGGTAGCTTTCCTTGGGCGCGCTGCCGCCGATGTGCACGGCTTCGTCGCAGGCGCCGACGTGCCTGGCGTTGGCATCGGCATCGGAATACACCGCTACCGTCCTGACCCCCATGCGCCGCGCAGTCGCGGCGACCCGGCAGGCGATCTCCCCCCGATTGGCGATCAAAATCTTATTGAACATCCAGTTTCCTTGGTTCGGGCCGGCGGCCCGCAAAAAATTCGCTCAGCCTGCGCGCCACCACGCGCAGGAACCTGATCAGCACCACCATCAAGACCACCGCCAGCACCAGTGTCAACACCAGGGCCGCGGCGAAGATCAGCGGGTGCGTGGCCGACAGCCACAGCATGAACACCACGAAGCCATCCTCGAGCAGCGAGACGCCCAGGTTGGAGAACGGCTCTGGCGAGGTATTGACCGCCGCGCGGGTGGTCATCTTGGCGGTGTGGCTGGTGGCCGCCAGGCTGCCGCCCAGCAACGCCGCCACCCAGGTCATCACCTGCCCGTCGGCCCCCATCGCGCCTGCCGCCAGCGCCGCGCCGGCCGGGATGCGAATGAGCGTGTGCACGGTGTCCCACAGTGAATCCACCAGCGGAATCTTGTCGGCGAAGAACTCCACGAAGCACATGAAGCCGCTGGCCCCGAGCACGCCGGGGTGCTGCAACACCTGCAGGCCGGCCGGCAGATCGATCCAGCCGGTATAGCCGGCCCATCCCACCAGGAACACCGCGGCGTACAGCCGCACCCCGCTGGCCCAGCCCAGTGCCGCGGCCAGGGCCAGCAGTTGGGGCGTGTCGATCAATCCGTTGAAGCCATCCATGATGTTCAGCCCGGTGGTGGCAGCCAGGCCGGCTTGCGCCGGGCCAGGAATGCCTGTATCCCCTCACGTCCCTCGTCGCTGACCCGGATGTCGGCGATGCCCTGCACCGTTCTGTCGATCAGCATTTGTGTGATGTTGCGACCCCCGACGTCCTGCACCAGTTCCTTGCAGGCCTTGACCGCGGCAGGGCCCGCCACTACCAGGGCCTGGGCCAGCTCGGCCACCTTGGCGTCGAGCTGGGCCGCCGGCACCACCTCGTGCACGAAGCCGATGCGCAGCGCTTCTGCCGCGTCGAACCGCTCGGCGGTCAGGAAGTAGCGGTGCGCGGCGCGGTTGCCCATGGCACGAATCACGTAGGGGCTGATCGTGGCGGGGATGAGGCCGAGCTTGACCTCGCTCAGGCAGTAGCCGGCCGTATCCGCCGACACCGCGACATCGCAGACCGCCACCAGCCCGGTGCCACCGGCGTACGCGTCGCCCTGCACCCGCGCGATGGTCGGCTTGGGGCAACGGTAGATCACCCGCAGCATGTTGGCCAGCGCCGCCGCGTCTGCCAGGTTCTCATCGCGCGTGTAGTCGGCCATGCGCTTCATCCAGTTAAGGTCCGCGCCCGCGCAAAAAGCCGTGCCGCTGGCCGCCAGCACGATGCAACGCACCTCGGTCCGCTCCGACAGCTCGGAGAAAACGGCGGTGAGCTCGGCAATCACCTCGTCATTGAAGGCATTGCGCACCTCCGGCCGGTTGAGCGTGACGGTCGCCACGCCCGCATCGAATCGCAATTCCAGGTGTTTCATTCGCGTCTTCCGTGTTCCATGTTCAGTAGCGCTTGGCCACTTCTTCCAGCATCACCTCGGTGGCGCCGCCGCCGATGGCCAGCACCCGCGCATCACGCCACAGCCGTTCAATGGCGGTTTCGCGGATGTAGCCCATGCCGCCGTGAAACTGCTGGCAGGTCTGCACCACTTCATTGACGAGCTCGCCGGTGAGCGCCTTGAGCATGGACACATCCTGCACGATGTCGTGGCCTTGCGTGACCCGCCAGGCACAGTGATACATGAATTGCCGCGCTGCACGGGTCTTGGCGTCCAGCATCGACAGGCGCTGGCGGATGATCTGCTGGTCCCACAGCACGGCGCCGAAGGCCTGGCGCTGGCGCACGTAGTCCAGCGTGAGCTGCAGGGCCTGCTGGCAATGGCCAACGGCCATGGCCGCCAGCGCGATGCGTTCGGTCTGGAAGTTCTTCATTACCGAATAGAAGCCCCGACCCTCCTCGCCCAGCAGGTGGCCGGCGGGAATGCGCACGTTGTCCAGCACCAGCTCGGCCGTGTCGGACGACAGCCAGCCGGTCTTCTTGAGCGCGCGGCCCACGCTGAACCCCGGCGTGCCCTTCTCGACGATGAACATCGACATGTCGCGCTTGCCGGCGCCGGTCTTGGCGGCGATGAAATACAGGTCGGCATGCACGCCGTTGGTAATGAACATCTTGGTGCCGTTGAGCACCCATTCGCCGCCCTCGCGCCGGGCCGAAGTCCGGATGCCCGCCACGTCCGAGCCGGCGCCCGGCTCGGTGATGCCCACCGCCGTGATCAGCTCGCCGGCAATCACCCGCGGCAGGTACTTCTCCTTCTGCGCCGCGCTGCCCGCGTGGTGCAGGTGCGGGCTGGCCATGTCGGTGTGGACCAGCACGGTGATGATGAAGCCGGCGAAGGTGGATTGCGAAAGCGCTTCGGCAAACACCAGGTTGGTGAGCGCGTCGGCGTCCGCCCCGCCGTAGGCGCCCTCGTACATCAGGCCGAACAGGCCGGCCTGGCCCATGCGCCGCAGCACCTCGCGCGGAACGAAGCCCTGCTCTTCCCAGGACTGCGCCTGCGGCTCGACCTCGCGGGCGATGAAGCGCGCGACCTGGTCGCGCAGCAGTTCGTGGTCGGGAGTGGTGTAGATCGAGTCCATGGGCGGTCCTGCTTTCAGTCGAATCGATGCGCCAACTACATCCGGAACACACCGAACTTCGGCTCGGGAATGGGCGCGTTCAAGCTCGCGGACAGGCCCAGTGCCAGCACCCGCCGCGTATCGGCCGGGTCGATCACGCCATCGTCCCAGAGCCGGGCGCTGGCGTAGTAAGGATGCGACTGGTGGGCGAACTGGTCCAGCAGCGGCTGCTTGAACGCGGCTTCCTCGTCGGCGCTCCAGCTGCCGCCCTTGCCCTCGATGCCGTCGCGCTTGACGGTGGCCAGCACGCTGGCGGCCTGCTCGCCGCCCATGACGGAGATGCGCGCGTTCGGCCACATCCACAGGAAGCGCGGCGAGTAGGCCCGCCCGCACATGCCGTAGTTGCCGGCGCCGAAGCTGCCGCCGATGATGATGGTGAACTTGGGCACGTTGGCCGTGGCCACGGCCGTGACCAGCTTGGCGCCGTGGCGGGCGATGCCTTCGCTCTCGTACTTGCGCCCGACCATGAAGCCGGTGATGTTCTGCAGGAAAATCAGCGGCACCTTGCGCTGGCAGCACAGCTCGATGAAGTGGGCGCCCTTTTGCGCGCTCTCGGAAAACAGGATGCCGTTGTTGGCGATGATGGCCACCGGCATGCCCTCGATGTGGGCGAAGCCGCAGACCAGCGTGGTGCCGTAGCGCGCCTTGAACTCGTGGAACTCCGAGCCGTCGACCACCCGCGCGATGATTTCGCGCACGTCGTAGGGTTTGCGGGTGTCGGTCGGCACCACGCCGTAGATTTCCTTCAAATCGAAGCGGGGCGGCTGCGGCTCGCGCAGCTGCTGCTCGATCTTCTTGCCGCGGTTCAGGCTGGCTACAGCCTGCCGTGCCAGTGCCAGCGCGTGCAGGTCGTTTTGCGCCAGGTGGTCGGCCACGCCCGACAGCCGGGTGTGCACGTCGCCGCCACCCAGGTCTTCGGCCGAGACGATTTCGCCGATGGCCGCCTTCACCAGCGGCGGGCCGCCCAGGAAAATAGTGCCCTGGTTCTTGACGATGATGGTCTCGTCGCTCATCGCCGGCACATAGGCGCCGCCGGCCGTGCAGGACCCCATGACCACGGCGATCTGGGCGATGCCCTGGGCGCTCAGGTTGGCCTGGTTGTAGAAGATGCGCCCGAAGTGGTCGCGGTCGGGAAACACGTCGTCCTGGTTGGGCAGGTTGGCGCCGCCCGAGTCGACCAGGTAGATGCAGGGCAGGCGGTTCTGCTGGGCCACTTCCTGCGCACGCAGGTGCTTTTTCACCGTCATCGGGTAGTAGGTGCCGCCTTTGACCGTGGCGTCGTTGCAGACGATCACGCAGTCGACCCCGCTGACCCGTCCGATCCCGGCGATCAGGCCGGCGCAAGGCGCGTCGCCCTTGTACATGCCGTGCGCTGCCAGCGGGGCCAACTCCAGGAATGGCGTGCCCGGGTCCAGCAGCATCTGCACCCGTTCGCGCGGCGGCAGCTTGCCGCGCGACACGTGGCGGGCGCGGGCCGTTTCGCCGCCGCCGGCCGCGGCCTTGGCAATCTGCGCGTTCAGGTCGTCCACCAGCGCGCGCATGGCGGCGGCGTTGGCCTGGAATTCGGCGGACCGGGCGTTGAGTTGTGTCTCCAGAGCAGGCATCTTGTTCCTTGTCGAGGGTCGCGCGCTTCCCCCGCGGAGAAGCCCGGCGTGGGCGGGCGTCGCACGCCAACCCCGTCACCTTAGCGCCAAGCCCCGAGCTTAGGCAAAAACCCGTTCCCGTGATTGCCACGCAGGTTGCAAATCCTGCCACGATCGTCCAGACTTCCGCCATGCCCCGCTCTGCCCCCCGGCACTCGCCCGCCAGCTCGGCCGCCGCCACGCCCATGGCCTTCGCACGAGCCATAGTGGCCGCTTACGCGCACTACGGTCAGGATGCCGGCCCGGCCCTGAGCCATGCACAGATCACGCCATCCCAGTTGCGCCAGGATCAGGGGCGCATCACGGCGGCCCAGATGGAGGCGCTGTCAGGCGCCGCCATGCAGGGGCTGGACGACGAAGCCCTGGGCGCCTTCAGCCGACGGCTGCCCTGGGGCAGCTACGGCATGCTGGCCCGGGCGTCGATCACTTCACCCGACCTGGGCGTGGCGCTCGAGCGCTGGTGCCGGCACCACGGGCTGCTGACGGACGACGTCCGGCTGACGCTCACCTCCCACGGCGGCGGCGCCACCCTGGCGATCGAAGAGTGCTGCGAGCTGGGGCCCTGGCGCGAGTTCCACCTGGTGCATCTGCTGCGCAACATCCACGGCCTGGCCTGCTGGTACATCGATTCGCGCATTCCGCTGCAGGGCGCGAGCTTTCCGTTCCCTGCGCCGGCGCATGGAGCGGCCTACGGCTACCTGTTTCCGGGTGGCGCACTGGCGTTCGGCGCCCCGCGCACCGAATTCCGCTTCGATGCGCGTTACCTGGCGCTGCCGCTCAAGCGCGACGAGAAGGCCCTGCGGCAGATGCTGCAGCGGGCGCTGCCGCTGACGGTGCTGCAGTACCGCCGCGACCGCTTGATCGTGGCGCAGGTGCGGCAAGCCCTGGCCGCCGATCCCGCGCGCGCGCACAGTGCCGAAAGCCTCGCTGCCTTGCTGCATGTGTCGGACCGAACCCTGCACCGGCAGCTGAAGGAGGAAGGCGCCAGCTTGCAGCAGCTGAAGGACGAGGTGCGCTGCGAACGGGCGAAGGAATTGCTCCATCGGACCGCCAAGCCCATGAAGCAGGTGGCGGCGACGGTGGGCTTCCGCAGCGAAAAGAGCTTTCTGCGCGCGTTCCGGCAATGGACGGGGCTGACGCCGGCGGGATTTCGCAAGTCGGCGAGCGCATGACATCCAAGCCTACGCCAGCCGTCGCGCTTGTCCGACAGAGCCCACGCCGCTCGTTGCATTGCAATGAAACCTCACTCCAGGGGAAACCTATGAAGATTGCAGCTCTGGTGACGGTGCTCGCCCTTGCCTCTGGCTCTGCATGGGCGCAGTACGGTGGCAAGTCCTCCGATACCGAACGCGCGGCCCGCGGCAGCTCCGCGGCCACGGCTCAGCCCAAGGACGCTGCCAAGACCGGCGGCGAGGGCCTGGGCGCCAAGACGAAGCGGGCGTTCAGCCGGGCGGGCGACAAGATTCGCAATACCGGCGAGCGCATCGGAAGAGCGGTCAACAAGGACGGCACGCCGGCAGATGCCCAGGCGTCACGCCGCGACACCCGCGCCATGGGGGGCCCGGGCGCCGACGGCTCGGACCAGGCGCGCCAGGCCCGCATGGACGAGGCCTACGACAACTGGAAGTCGAAGCAGAGGTAGGGCCAGCTTCGCCCGGTGTCAGCTGCCGGGTGTCAGCCGGCGGCCACCTTCAGATCGCGCAGCAGCACCGCCAGCGCGTCGCCGCGCACCAGCTGGATGCCCTCGCGCGATGCCAGCCGCTGGGCGTTGGGGCTGAGCTCACCCAGCGCCACATACCAGCAGCTGCCCGCGCCCTGCGACTCGGCCGCGGTGTGCAGGGCCTGCAGTGCTTCTTCGCCGTGCCGCGCCGCTTTCCAGCGCTTGGCCGACACCAGGACCGAGCGGCCCTGCCGCTCCAGCAGGAGGTCGCCCACCGGCCCCGGCAGGCGCTGCACCCGGTAGCCGTCGCGCACCAGGGCGCGCTCCAGCGCAGCGCTGAAATCCGTCCACGACATCGCGGCGACCGCCTGCACGATGGCCTGCGTCTTTTTGGCGCCGGGCGCGCGCCACTGCTGCCAGGCGGCGACCAGGCCGATGCCGGCGAAGGGCAGGCCGCTCAGGGAGCCCAGCACCCGGTAAGCCTCGGGCAGGAACAGGTGCGAGAGCACCACGAACAGCAATGCCACGCCGAAGCTGATCCACCAGGGGGAGCGCAGCAAGACCGCGAACAGCGAGTTCGGGGCCATCTTGAATTTCATGAAGGGAACGCCTTTTGTATTGCGCCTGGCTGGCGCAGCGCCATTGTCTCTCAGGCCGCGACGGCGCCGCTGCGCCACTGGCCCGGCGACATCCCGTATTCGCCCTTGAACGCCCGGCTGAACGCAGCTTCCGACTCGTAGCCCACGGCCTCGGCCACGCGCATCAGGCTGCTGCGCTCGCTGCACAGCAGGCGGGCGGCGGTGGCCAGCCGCCAGCGCTTCAGGTACTGCATCGGCGGCATGCCCACGAGCGCGTTGAAGCGTTCAGCCAGGACGCTGCGCGAGAGATGGACTTCGGTGGCCAGCGACTCGACCGACCAAGCCCGTGAGGGCTGCTCGTGCAGCAGGGCCAGGCAGCGGCCGATCTGCGGATCGCGCAGGCCGGCCAGCCAGCCGTGCTGCAGCGGCGGCAAAGTCTCGATGTAGCCGCGCAGCGCCTCGACGAACAGCGCTTCAGCCACCTTGGCTGCCATGGCGCTCGACCCGGGTTGGCCGGCGCCGGCCTCGCCCAGCACATAGCGAATCGACTGCTCGATCCAGGGGCCCGCGGCACGCTTGCTTATTGCCGAGCGGAACATCCGTGGCAGCGCGTCGACAAGGGGATTGGCGGCGCCGCGCTCGTAGGCAAACCATCCGCAGACCACCACGGTGCGGGCGCCCTCGCCGCCGTAGCGCACCGGGGCCAGCTCGGGCAGCCGGACCTGCACCACATGGCCCAGGTCCACCGGAGCATTCTGCAGCCCGCTGCCGATGAGGTGGGCGTCGCCGTGCGGCAGGGTCACCACGTCGCCGGGCCCCAGCATCATGGGCTCGCCGCCGGCCAGTTGGATCCAGCAGCGGCCCTCCAGCACCAGGTGCAGGATGGCGAGGTGCTGAGCGCCGGGACACAGCAGAGGGGCGAAGCTGGCGCCGGCGGGCGCATCGACGCACCACGGCTCGTGGAATTCGCCATTGATAAACAGCGCGCCCTTCAGGCGGATCATCTGCAGAACGTCGGACAGTACGTCCATCGGCAAATCTCCTTGTGTCGCCCGGCTGTGGCGTTTCGGTCATGAACCCCGGACGCCCGGACATGATGAGCCAGGGCGCGGCGCCGCATGATCGAAGCTGTGCCGATTATCAACCCCTGAAGGAGCTTGCCATGAGCCAGGAAATGCGAGAGCTGGTCGTGCTGATGACCCGAGGCGCCGATCACGAACTGTCGTCGGTGGCGTTCACCGTCGCCTGCGGCGCGATCACCTCGGGGATGAAGGTCTGCGCCTTCCTCACCAGCTCATCCGTCGATCTGGTCCGCCGGCGCAGCGTGGAGATGACGCAAGTGGCGCCGCTCGATCCGCTCAAGGCGCTGATCGAGGATTTCATGGGGCGCGGCGGCGTCGTCATCGCCTGCCCGCCCTGCGTCAAGGCGCGCGGTTACACCCAGGAAGACTTCATCGAGGGCGTGACCATCGCCGGCGCCAGCGTGATTCACGAGCGCCTGAAAGCCGGCGCTGCGAGCCTGAGCTTCTGAGCCTTATTGCGGCTCTATGCCGGCCTCCTTGATGGCCTTGGCCCACTTGGCGGTTTCGGCGCGGCTGCGCTGCGCCAGCGCCTCGGGCGTTCCCGGCTCCACCGTGAAGCCGATCGGCGCGAACTTGTCCTGCACTTCCTTGCTCTGGGCGGCGGCATTCACCGCCTGATTGAGCCGGGCCACGATGTCGGGCGGCGTGCCGGCCGGTGCGAACACGGCGAAGTAGGCGATCAGCTCGTAGTCTTTCAGGCCCAGCGCCTCGTTGACCGTGGGCAACTCGGGAATGGCGGCGGAGCGCTTGGTGGACGTGACGGCCAACCCACGGATCTTGCCGCCCTTCACCTGCGGCAGCATTACCGCAAAGTCAGCGGTGAACATCATCACCTGGCCGCCGATCAGGTCGGTCATGGCGGCCGGCCCGCTCTTGTAGGGCACGTTGATCATCTGCACGCCCGCCATGCTGGCCAGCATTTCGGTGGACACCAGCTGCGAAGTGCTGGCGCTGGCGAAGGTCACGTGCTTGGGCTTGCTCTTGGCGAGGTCGACCAGTTCGCGCAGAGTCTTGGCCGGCACGTCGTTGTTGACGGCGACGATCAGCGGCACCGATCCCATGTAGCCTACCGGCGCGAAAGCCGTGTCCTGGTCATACGGCAGCTTCTTCATCAGGCTCTTCAGGGCCGCGTTGGTGCTGTTGGTGCCGATCAGGATGGTGTAGCCGTCGGGCTGCGCTTTGGCCACCGCGTCGGCGCCCAGCATGCCGTTCACGCCCGGCTTGTTGTCAACGATGATGGTCTGGCCCAGCGCTTCCTGCATCTTGGCGGCGAAGGCGCGCCCGATTTGATCGGTGGCACTGCCCGGCGCGAACGGCACAACCGCCCTGATCGGCTTGTTGGGGTAGGACTGGGCCAGGGCAGCCGTCGCGCTGAGCGCAACGCCCAGCAGCAGGGCCAATGATCGGGACGCAAGACGCATGGAAAAATCTCCTAGAGGGAATTTGTATGACAAGTTTAGGCGAGATCGCCGTCGACCGAGACATCGAGAATGGCGATGCCCAGCGTCTTGCCATGCGCGTCGAGCGCCAGCGAACGGGTCACCCCGCCGGCCAGCGCGTCGTTCATGACGAAATGCACCGCGCCCAGATGGGGCAGCGTATAGCGCTCGACCTTGCCGTGCACCACGCCCTGGTAGTGCGCCTTCACCTTCTCGGCAGTCAGGGTCCGCTCCAGCAGCGAGTAATGGGCGAGGTCGCGCGCGATCACGCTCAGCGTCGCCCGGTTGCCCTTGTCGCCCGAACGGGCCAAGGCGATGTCGCGAACCTTCAGGTCAGCGGCCTGCCGGCCGCGCGAAGGACGCTGAGCGCCCCCTTGGGAGGCAGCGACCGAAGTGGGCGTGGGGGGCATCTCAAAGCTCCAGTATCTGGCATCGGGGATGAACGGCGGCCCGGGGGATCAGCGCCGAGGCAGCGGCGATGACCTCGCGCACCGACTGCGTCACCCCACCCCCGGCAGCCGGGCCGTTGAGGTACAGAGCCTCGACCTCCTGGCCGACCCGCTCGGCCTGGTAGCGGGTGTCGGTGCGCACGGCCAGCCGCACGCGAACTTCGTACGGTTCCTGTTCCCGGCCGAGAGCGGCGCCATGCATCGCATTCACGCCGATCAGCTCGGCGCGGCGCTCGGCCTCGCCCAGGCCGATCCGCTGCAGGCGGCGGTCCAGCACCGCCAGCGCCAGTTCGCCGCGGGCGCGGGCGCCGGGGCCGGCGTACGAGATCTGCCCCTCGCCGATGAAGCCATCGCGATAGCCCAGCGTCACCTTCAACTGCTCGGGCCGCTCGCTGCCGCCGGCGCCTTCGATCCAGACCCGGTCGGCCCCGTCTTCGGTGAAACGCACCCGGGAGAAGTCGGCCACCACGTCGGGCTGCAGGTAGCGGCAGGGGTCTTCCAGCTCGTACAGCAGCTGGGCCGTACAGGTCAGCCGATCCACCCGCCCGCCCGTGCCGGCCAGCTTGGTGACCAGCGCGCGGCCATCGGCGTACACCTCGGCCAGCGGAAAGCCCACCTCATCGAGCTGCGGCACATCCATATAACCGGGGTCGGCGATGTAGCCGCCGCTCACCTGGGCCGCGCATTCCAGCAGGTGCCCGACCACGATGCCCTGCCCCATGCGCTGCCAGTCGCCCGCGTCCCAGCCGAAGCGGTGCATGAGGGGCGCCAGGAACAGCGCCGGGTCTGCCACCCGCCCGGTGATCACCACGTCGGCGTCGGCTTGCAGCGCCGGCAGCAGCGCATCGGCGCCCAGATACGCATTGGCCGAGACCAGGCGGCCCTCGAGGCTGCGCACGCTGTCGGCCGAGTCGATCAGCGGCACATCGTTTTGCTGCATCCAGGCCAGCACGTCGTCGCCGGTAACCACTGCCACGCGCAGGCACGGCAATCCCAGTTCGCGCGCCACCTCCAGGACCGCCTGGCCCGCCGCCAGCGGATGGGCGGCCCCCATGTTGGTGATGATGGTCACGCCCTGCACCACGCAGGGCCCCAGCACCGCGCGCATGCGCTCTTTCAGCAGCGGGTCATAGCCCTGCTGCGGATCCTGCGCGCGCCGCAGTTGCGCCAGGGCGATGGTCCGTTCGGCCAGGCATTCGAACACCAGCGCGTCCAGGCCACCGCGCTCGGCCAGGTCTTGGGCCGGGTCGATCCGGTCGCCCGAATAGCCGGCGCCGGAGCCGATGCGAAAGGGTTGGGTGTTCATCGACATCTCATTGTGGCGGGCGGAGTGGACACGCGAGTATGCAGGCAGGAACTGTGCGATGGCCAGCACAGCCGCTGCAAAAGAAACCCTCCCGTCGAGCTAGCAGGGCTGTCATTGCACGTCCCGCACGGTCACGCTGTACGAGAACCTTTCATTCAACGCCCTCGACTGGGCATCGTCGAGCGGGAATGCCCTCTGGCCAAAGTGCACTCATGCAGCCGCGACTTGCGCCTGCGCTACGGCGTCCTGGTTCTCGTCCTCGAAGCCGAGGATGGATCGCATCACGCGCACCAGCGCGTCGCGCGACTGCCCGGCGATCGCGCATTCCAGCCTCGCCGCAACGAACCCGTCAGGGCGCACCAGAGTTGCCTCGCCTGCGCGCGCCCCATACAGCCTCGCGAACTTGGCGTCGTGCGCGCGGTATCCGCCAGACAGCCCCACGTTCAGAAGGTCGATCCCCAGCCCCAACGCGTGGCCGGCCTGCCGGCAGGCGTCCTGCCAGAAGGACGGCAACTGGTGGCCGACGAGGGTGAAGCGCTCGCCCCAGACGTCGATGGTCGAGACGCGCCTGCCAGCCGCATCCACCAGCCAGGCGTGCGGCGCGCGCACCCCCGGAATGGTGGATTCCTCGTACTCGCACAACTGCTGCGTCGGCAACGCGCCGCGCGTGCGGCGTACGGCCCGCGAGTCGTACACCGTCCCGAGCTGGTAGCCGGTATGCAGGACGCTGTTGTCCCCATGCGGTGCAACCCGCTGGCTGAGGAAGGTGACGGCTTCCGGCGAGATGCTGCCCTTGCGCAGCAATGCACCTTCGCCGACCCGAACCGCTTCCGCGATGGCCTGGTAGTGCAGCGAGTTGTACGTGGCCGACTTGACGGTGACCAGTGCCTTCGACTTGCGCTCGACCTCGTAGGTATCGAGCAATGCATCCGACGCGACGCCGCGCAGCACCAGGGCGAGCTTCCAGGCGAGGTTGTTCGCGTCCTGCACGCTCGAGTTCATGCCGAAGCCGCCCCAGGGCGAATGCCAGTGGGCGGCGTCGCCTGCGAAAAAGACATTGCGTTCGCGCCAGCGCCGCAGCAGCCCCGTCGAATAGTCGAAGCGGTAGAAGCGGACGATCTCGATCGGCAGCTGCGGCATGCCGAGCGCGCCCCGGATCCGCTCGAGCACCATGGCGGCCGGCGGCAGGTCCTCCTCATCGTGGCGGAAGCTATAGCGCCACAGCCCGGTCTCCGGTTGCTGGCTGCCGAACCAGCCGGCATAGTGGGGATGCAGCACGAAGGAATGGAAGAAGCCGTCGCGCCCGAGGGTGTCCTCCAGCGCCGCGCGGAACTCCACCAGGATCTGGTTGCCGAAGGTGGGGCCGTGGTCCTGCCCGCGGCCGACCCGACTGCGCACGAAGCTGTGGGCGCCGTCGCAGGCGATGAGGTACTTCGCCCTCACGTCTTTGCGCGCACGGGATTCCACGTCGTGCACGGTCACGCGCACGACGGCATCGAGCTGCTCCACCTCGTCCACGCAGGTGTTGAAGTGCAGCGTCGCATTCGGCCATTGCGCTGCCTGCCGGCAGATGGCCGCCTCGTAGTCGGACGCGGGCACCTTGCGCGGATACACGGGGCTGAGCGGCTCCCACTTCTTCACGTAGTCCTCGTGCGAGCCATGGACGGCTCGGATCTGTGCCACGGGTCCATTGGCCACGCTGACATAGAAACCCTGCCCATTGGAGCTCTCGGTCGACCAGCCTGCATCCTGCAGCAGGTCCCACACGCCCCACTGCTTGAAGAACTCCGCCGTCGAAGCATGGAGGTACTGGCCCTTGGGCAGCGTCGTCGTGCTGGAACGGCGCTCGAACATCGCGACGCGCACGCCGGCCCGCCCGAGGAGATAGGCCATCGCCAGGCCGCACGGGCCGCCTCCGCACACCACGACATCGACTTCGCAGGGGATGCGCTGCACGCCATGGTTCATCATGCCGCGATCCTCTGGCTCGCGCTGCGGGCCATGCGCGTGGGGCTCTTGTTCCATTCCGACCAGGACCCGACGAAGAGCCGCGGCGTGACACCGAAAGCCGACAGCGTGAGCACGGTCAGCGCCGACAGCACGCCGCCGCCGCAGTAGGCGACGACTTCGCAGCCCTCCAGTGCTCCCGTCTTCTCGTACAGGGCGCGGATCTCGTCGACGGTCCTCAGGATCGAGCCCGGCGTCCACTGTTCGGCTGACGGCAGGTTGATCGCGCAAGGGATGCAGCCCGCGAGGAAGGCGTTCTCGTCGCGGGCATCGATCAGCAGCACGTTGGCGGGCAGGCTCTCCACTTCCTCCACGGAGATCGAGGGCATGTTCCCGGGTGTCAACACCAAGCGCTCGCTGGAGGGGCGCGGGGCCGGCACGTGCTCGCCCTGTGCGAGCGCCCCGCCTTGGCTGGCCCAGGCCTTGAGGCCACCGTCCAGGATCCTCACGTTGCGCAGGCCCGCCCAGCGCAGGACCCACCAGCCCCGGGCTGCGAGCGCAGGCGAAGGGGCGTAAAGGACCAGTTCCGTTTCCGGGTCGACGCCCCACGCGCGCAACTGGCGCTGCAGGTCCCCGATGGCCGGCAGCGGCAGGTTGCCAGTCTGCGCCGTGGGCGAGCCCGCAAACACGTCGCGGATCTGCGCGTACACCGCGCCATGCACGTGGGCGTCGCGGTAGCTCCTGAATTCGTCCGCAGGTTCACCCAGCCGGACGTCGACGTAGAACCGGTTGTCATTCGGTTCGTCGAGCAGTTTCGCAGCGTCGACGACATGGGGCGTCAATGAGGAGAGTCTGTGGTTTGTCATGCTTGCGGGGGCGCTACTTGCTTTCGACCAGGTTCTTTTCCTTCATCAGCCGCGACCAGGTGGCCTTCTCGGCGCGGATGATCTCCTCCAGGTAGGAAGAGCGGGTGTCGGGGATGTCGGCGCCCCAGGAGGCGACCGTCTGGGCGACTGCGGGATCCGCCGCGATGGCAGCGATCTTGGCTGACAGGCTCTTCGCCACGGCGGGGTCCAGGTTCCTCGGGCCGAACAGGGCGATCCAGGCGCCGATGTCGGGGACGCCCTTGACGCCGGCTTCCAGCAGCGTCGGGACGTTGGGAGCCACCCGGCTGCGCTTGTGCGAGCTCACGGCCAGCGCCTCGAGCTGGCCCGCCTGGATCTGCGGCAGCGCCGTGACCAGCGAGATGATCGCCACCTGCACGTCACCGGCCAGCACAGCCTGCAGCTGCCGCGAACCCGTGTTGTACGGGACGTGGACGATGTGGATGCCGCTGTTCACGTTCAGCAGTTCGCCCAGGTAGTGCATGCCGGTGCCGACGCCGGCCGACGCGAAGTTGATCGTTCCCGGATTCGCCCGCGCTGCATCGAGGAAGCCCTTGAAGCTGCCGTACTTCCCGGTCTTGGCGACGATCACGTACGGCGTCGTCACCAGCTGGGCGATCGGCTTGAGGTCACGCTCCGCATCGGCGTTGTTCTTGTCGGTCACCGAGCGGATGGTGATCGACGACCCGGTGGACAGGAGCATGTAGCCATCCGGCGATGCCTGGATGACCTGCTTGGCCGCCAGCTCGCCGCCGGCTCCGGCCCGCACGTCGACCACCATCGCCTGCTTGTAGCGCTCCGCCAGTTCCTTGCCGTAGAGCCGGGTCGCGTTGGCAGGGAAGCCGTCGGACCAGGGCATCATGACCTTCACGGGCTTGTCGGGGTAGGTCTGGCCCGAGGCTACGGCCGCGAACCACAAGAGGGAAGTGGCGACGGCCAGCTTGAGCAGGCCTCTGGAATCCGGCTTCATGGAATGTTTCTCCTTAGGGATGGACCATTCTTCGCATCGGACGCCGGATGCGCTTACCCTGTACGGAACAGGAAGCAGGTGTTTACACCTAGCTAGACGGCGCATGCGCCCAGAGGGGACGCAGCGGCGGCGGCAGTTGCTGCAGGTGCGCGCGGTAGGCGGACGGGGTCCACCCGGTGTTCGAACGCATGAAACGGGTGAAATGCGGCGGCGCGCTGAACCCGAGGTGGTAGCCGATGTCGGCCACCGTCCGCGAGGCGTCTCCTAGCAGCGCGAAGGCCGCCTCGAGCCGCCGCATGTTGTAGAACGCCTTCGGAGGCAGCCGCGTCGCGCGGCGAAACAGGGTCAGGAAGTGCCGCTCGGAGATCCCGCAGGAGGCAGCACGCTGGCCGATCGAGCCGAACTCTTGCAGGTCATCGAGGCGAAGGGATTCCGCCTCGCGAGCGATGTGCGCCTGCAGCTGCGTCTGGCGTCCGCCGCGCGCGAGCCCCTCCAGCGCGGGCGCGATCGCGTCTTGGAGAGCGAGCACGCCCCGCTCGACGGCACAGGCCTCCGGCGTGTCGCGCAGCAGGTCGGACACGAGCTGCTGCGCGTCGTCGCGTGCGGCAGCCGACAGCGCCCGCATCGGCAGGCGGCTGCCGTCGGTCCCGTGCCTCGACGGAGGCCGGGTCTGCTGCGGCGCATCGGACTTGACCAGGAGGAAACCGATCGTGCCGGGCGCGGGCTCCGCGCCGCTCTGGCGCGGAATCGCGTAGGTCTGTCGCGGGCCGATGACCATCGCATCGAACGGCCTCAATGCGCTGGTGACGCCATCCACGCGCACGGCCAGGCCGGTCGAATGCACGTTGACGAGCAGTTGCACGCAATCGCGCGCATGGTCGGCGAGCTCGGTGTCCGCCGTCATGAGCGACACGCGGCCGAAGCTGCCTCCGCAGTACGCGATGTGTGGGGATCTGTCGGCGGCAGCTTGCTCCATTGATCTTCTCTCCCTGGGCGGCCTAGTTAAAATCGCAGGCATCGGGGCTGCCACGGCTTTAGAAAACCCGTTTCATCAGCCGATCGATCGAATGCGCGCCGGCGCCACGGACGAAGATCAGAAATGTCATGGCAGCCCACAAGATAGATTTCTCCGATCCGCTGTAGCCCTGTGCCTTCACCAGCCAGTGGAAATAAACGGTCACAAGCAGTACCACGGTGGAGGCCAACGCGGCCGGACGCGTCAGCAGCCCCAGGGCCAGCAGAATGCCGCCGAAGAACTCCGTCATCGCCAGCAGCACGGCCCACAGCGGCCCGGGCCCAAAGCCCAGCGACTCCACCATCCCCACCAGCTTCATCGGGTCCATGATCTTGGGGTAGCCGTGGATGGCCAGGGCCACGCCCGCCGCCACGCGAAGCACAGTGAACGCCACCTCATGAAGCGCGTCATACACCGTCCCCATGGCCAGGATGATCAAGCCGGAGTGCGAAGAGTCGGGCGAAGCCATGGGTTTCCTTTGTATTTCGGGTTCAGAGAGGCGGGCGAGAATACCTGCCCATGGCAGAGAGCCGGCGCGCGCCAAAGTTCCCGACATCGCACCCCTTCACGCAAAAGGCGCCGCTGCTCTGCCGGCAAAGCGGTCGCTATCACATTAATAGCTTCTCGCGCTGATGAACAAAGGGCTAGCTAGACGGTCGCCTCCGTGCCCAGGATCACCGTGCTCTGGGCAGAGAGGGTGCCGCCGTTGCCGTGCGCGATCGCGGTTTCGCATCCGTCCACCTGCCGGCGGCCGGCCTCGCCGCGCAGCTGCCGCACGGCCTCGATCAGCACGAACACCCCATACATCCCCGGATGGCAATAGGAAAGTCCGCCCCCGTTGGTGTTCACCGGCAACCGCCCGCCGGGCGCGATGGCGCCGTCGCCGACGAAGCGGCCACCCTCGCCCTTCGGGCAGAACCCCAGATCCTCCAGGAAGAGCAAGGTCGTGATAGTGAACGCGTCGTAGACCTGCACCACGTCGATGTCGCGGGGGCTCATGCCGGCCATGGCGTACGCCGCCGCGCCGGAACGCACGGCGCCGGTGACGGTGAGGTCCGGCATGTTGCTGATGCTGTAGTGGCCCAGGTCCTCGCCGGTGCCCAGCACGTAGGCGGGCTTGGCCTTGAGGGTCCGCGCCCTCGCCGCGGAAGTCACGATCAGCGCGCCGCCACCGTCCGTGACCAGGCAGCAGTCGCGAACCGTCAAAGGCGTGCTCACCATGCGCGCGCGCAGCACGTCGTCCACCGTGAGGGGCTCCTTTTCCCAGGCTTTCGGATTGAGCAGCGCCCATTGCCGCGCGGCGACGGCGATCTGTGCCAGCTGTTCGCGGGTCGTTCCGTACTCGTGCATGTGGCGCGAGGCGGCCAGCGCATAGGAGCTCGCCGTGTAGAGCGGCCGGTAGGGCGCCTCGTACGGGTTGGTATCGGGCGCCGCGACGGTGGCACGGCCCAGGCTGCGCTGCGTGCTGCCATAGGTGATGAGCGCCACCTCGCAGAGCCCGGCCGCGATGGCCGCCTGCGCGTGGGCCACCATGGACATGAAGCTGCAGCCGCCGATATTGGTGCCGTCGTGGTAGCGTGGCCGAATGCCGAGGTATTCGGCGAGCGCCAGGGTCGGCATGCGGCTTTGCGACGTGGTGGCGAACAGGCCGTCGACCTCGCGCAGCGACAGGCCGGCGTCATCGAGCGCGCGCCTTGCCGCCTGGCCCATGAGGTCGAGCGGCGACAGGCCCGCGGCCACTTCGCCGAGGTCCGATTCGGCGACACCCACGATGGCGCAGGCACCCCGCTTCAGCACTGGGTTCATCATGAGGCCTCCGGCACGAATACGGGATAAGGCGCGGCGCCTTCGCCGGGGGCGTGTACGCGCGCACGCACGCGCAACCCGATCCGCACTTCGTCGGCGGGCACTTCGTCCACCCGGCTCATGAGGCGAAAGCCCTCGTCCATGTCGACCAGCACGACGTTGTACGCAGGCTCGCCGCGGGGGCTGATCACGGTGATCGCGTAGACGGTACCGAGGCCTGCGCTCACGTGCCACTGCAGCTCGGCATTTCCGGTGCCGGGGCCGATGACCCGCGGGTAGAAGACCGGCTGACCGGATTCGGCGTCGTACTGATAGGCCAGTTCGCCGCGCCGCAAGTGTTCGCGGAATCGCGCGAGCGGGGAGGCGGCCGCTGCCTTTGGTTCAGGGTTCATGAAAGTCAGATGATGCGATTGGCGCGGTGGCGGGCGATGTCCTCGGCAGTGAGGCCGAGCAGCCCACCCAGGATCTCGTCGGTGGAATCGCCGAGCGTGGGCGGTGCGCGGTCGTACACGGGCGGCGTGGCTTGCAGGCGCAGCGGACTGGCGATGGTCGACACGGTGCTTCCGTCCGGGCGCTGCAGGTCCACCCGCAGCTTGCGGTGCTTCACCTGCGCGTCTTCGAACACCTGCTGATAGTTGTTGATGGGCCCGCAAGGAACGCCGCGCGCCTCCAGCCGTTCCAGCCATTCGGCGCGGGTGCGGGTGAGCATGGTGCGCGCGAGTTCAGGCACAAGCTCCTGGCGGCCGGTGATGCGGCCCGTCACCCGGGTCCAGCGCGGATCGGCGGCAAGGTCCGGCCTGTCGATGGCGGCGCAGTACTGCTGCCACTGGCCGTCGTTGCCCACGGCCACGACGATCTCGCCATCGCTCACGACGAACACCTGGTAGGGGACCAGGCTCGCGTGCGCGTTGCCGTAGCGGCCCGGCACCTTTTCGCTGGCAAAGTAACCGGTGACCTGGTTGCCGCCCAGTGCGACGATGCAATCGAGCAGCGCCATGTCGATGTACTGGCCACGGGCGCAGACCGTGCGGTGCTGCAGCGCGGCCAGGATCGCGATGGTAGCGTACATGCCGGTCATCACGTCGGCGATGGCAATGCCCGCCTTCTGCGGACCGCCGCCCGGCAGGTCGTCGCGCTCTCCCGTGATGCTCATGAGGCCGCCCATCGCCTGGAACACGAAGTCGTATCCCGGCTTGTGCGCGCTCGGCCCGTCCTGGCCATAGCCCGTGATCGAGCAGTACACGAGCCCCGGACTGACCTGCGACAGCGAGGCGTAGTCCAGGCCGTAGCGCTTGAGGTCGCCGATCTTGTAATTCTCGATGACCACGTCGCTGACAGCGGTCAGGCGCCGGATCAGCTCCTGGCCTTCGTGGCGGGAGATGTCCACCGTGATCGACTTCTTGCCGCGATTCGCGGCGGCGTAGTAGCTGGAGTCGGTGCTCGCGTCGCCATCCGCGTCGCGCACCCACGGCGGCCCCCAGCCGCGCGTGTCGTCGCCGCTGCTCGGGCGCTCCACCTTGATCACTTCCGCCCCCATGTCGGCGAGGTTCTGGCTGGACCAGGGTCCCGCCAGCACGCGCGAGAGATCCAGCACACGCAGGTGCGACAGCGCGCCCGGACCGGCGGCCCGTTGGGTCGTTGCTTCAGGCAAGGCGAGCTCCTAGTCGATCTTTACCTTGGCATCGGCGATGACCTTGAGCCACTTGGTGAGTTCTGCGTCCACGAAGACGGCGAACTGGGCTTGCGTCATCGCACCCGGCTCCGCGCCCAGGCTGGCGAACTGCGAGCGGATGCCGGTGCTTTGCAGCGCCTGCAGCACGTCCCCCGCGATCTTGTCGCGCAGCTGCGGCTGCATGCGGCCCGGCGCGTAGAGGCCGAACCATGCGGTCGCCTCGAAGCCCTTGAGGCCGGCCTGATCGATGGTCGGCACCTCGGGCAGCGCGGCGGACCGCTTCAGGGAGGTCACACCCAAAGCGCGCAGCTTGCCGGACTGGATGTGCTGGAGCACGCCCGGCACCGAGTCGAACATCATCGGGATCTGGCCGCCCAGCAGATCGTTGAGCGCGGGAGCCGCGCCCTTGTACGGCACGTGGACCATGTCCACGCCGGCCAGTGACTTGAACAGCTCACCCGAGAGGTGGTTCGCACCGCCGTTGCCGGCCGATCCAAAGTTCACCTTGCCGGGGTTGGCCTTGGCATAGGCCACCAGCTCCTGCACGCTCTTGGGCGGAAAGGACGGGTGCACCACCAGCACGTTCGGCACGGCGGCGACCTGCGCGAGCGGCGTGAAGTCCGTGCGCGTGTCGTACTTCAGGTTCTTGTACAGGCCCGGATTGATCACGTGGTGCGTGGCCGTGAGCATCAGCGTGTAGCCGTCGGCCGGCATGCGCGCGAGTTGCTCCGAGAAAATCGTCCCGCTCGCGCCGGCACGGTTGTCCACGATGACCGGCTTGCCCCAGCGATCCTGCAGCTCCTTGGCGAGCTGCCGGGCGAGGATGTCGGTGGTGCCGCCGGCCGGAAATGGCACCACGATCTTCACCGGCTGTGCCGGGAAGGCTTGTGCCTGGGCGGTAAGAGGTGCGGCCACCGCGGCCGCGATGCCGAGGGCCGCTGTCGCCAGCCGCGCCTTGAAGAGCTTGAGGATGTGCATGGGATGGGTCTCCTGGAAAGGGATAGACGCGCAGCGTGGGGTCAGCTCGCGAGGGGGATCTCGACCATCGCCTCGCCGACGGCCACGACCTCGCCGCGCTGGTTCTGCACCTGGACGTCGAGCGTAAACCAGCGGCCGTTCTGGCTGTCCTTGTGCGAGGTGACCACCGCGCTCGGCGTGATCGTGTCGCCCGGCTTCACGGGCATCTTCCAGCGCGTTTCCAGGCGGCGCTGCACGCCGCCGTGGGCATAGACCCAGTCGGTCAACATCTTCGTGATCACGCCGAAGTTGTTCATGCCGTGCATGATGATGCCGCCGAAATTGGTCTTGCCGAAGTTGCCCTTCATGTAATCGTCATCGAGGTGCAGCGGGTTGAAGTCCAGCGACGCTTCGCAGAAGGCGCGGATCGACTCGCGGGTGGGCGAGAAGGGAGTGCCGGTGATCTTGTGCCCGGCTTCGAAGGTGGGGGTTGTCGTCGTCATGTGCGTGGTCCTTCTCAGTGCGGGCGGATGGTCCAGCCGCGCCCGGAGCAGATAACCTGGTTGTGCTGGTTGAAGAAAACGTTGTCGTGGACCACGAAGAGGCGGTCTTTCTTGATGAACTTGTCGAGCGCGCGGGCCTCCAGGCGGATGGTGTCGCCGGGGCGGGCCGGGAGGCTGTAGCTCCAGGACTGGCCGGCGTTCACTGTGCCGGGGCTGCGCATCCAGTCGTCTGCAGGCGTGCACGAGAACATCAGCAGGATGTGGATGGCGGGCGGCGCGATCAAACCCTTGTACGGTGTGCTCTTCGCGTAGGCCTCGTCGAAATAGAGGGGGTGCATGTCCCCCACGACCCGGCAATACTTCTGAATGGCCTCTAGCGTGAGCGTGTACGGGATGGTCTTGCGCGGTTCGCCGGGAACGATTTGCTCCCAGGTCTTGCGAAGCTCGTTGTCCTTCCAGAAATCGGTTTCAAAGCTTTTTTCGGTCATGGCTTGGTAGGTGGGTTGAAATTTCAGCGGAACCGTTTACAATATCCGCCTAGCGGTCAATGATGTCCGCCTGAAGGTCATTATTCGCCGATCACGCCCCGGCTGTCAACCCACACAATTCATGGCTACACCGGAAAGTGAATCGTTCGTCCGCACCTTCGCGCGCGGGCTGAAAGTCATCGAAGTGCTCGGCCAAGGGCCCGGTGGCCAGACGCTTGCGCAGGTAGCCGAGGGCGTGGCTCTGCCGCGCACCGCTGTCCGCCGCTTTCTGCTGACGCTGATCGACCTCTCGTTCGTGCGAACCGACGGAAGGCGCTACTGGCTCACGCCGCGCGTGCTGCGGCTCGGGCTCTCCTATCTTTCGACGCTGCCCTATTGGCGCGACGCGCAGCCGGCGCTCGAGGAGCTCTGCACGCGCGTGCAGCAGTCATGCGCCCTGTCGGTTCTGGACGGAGCTGAGCTGGTGTACGTGCAACGGCAACACGCCAAGCGCATCCTGCCAATGAGCCCTTCGCTTGGCAGCCGGCTGCCTGCGCATGCGGTGTCGATGGGCCGCGTGCTTCTCGCGGGGCTTTCGGACCAGGAGCTCGACGATTACCTGCAGAACGCGGAGCTGGTGGCCCTCACGAGCGCCACGCTCACAGACCGCGACCGCCTGCGTGAGGCCGTCCTGGCGATTCGGAAACAGGGATGGGGCTGGGTGGACGGTGAGCTTGACGAATCGATCTGCGGCCTGGCCGTCCCGGTGAGAGACCGCACCGGCGCGACCATCGCCGCGCTGAACGTCAGCCTGCCTTCGGGAGAGTTCACACAGCAGCAGGCCGTTGAACGTTTCCTGGGCGAACTACGGATAGCCGCATCCCGCATGCGCGCCAACGATCGCTGATCTGCATCGGCGATGAAAACGGTGGTCCTCGACCCCTTCATCACCTCAGAAAAACCGCTCCTACTAGCTCCTACTATTTAGCCAGTGCCCCCGCCGGCGAAGGTGCCCTGGTGCCCTTCCCGCAATTCCCGCTTCAGCACCTTGCCGCTGGGATTCTTGGGCAGGGCCTGCGTGAACATCACGGCCTTGGGCGCCTTGAACCCGGCCAGGTGCTGCTGGCAATGCGCCATCACTTCCTCAGGCGTCAGCTGCTGCCCCGGCTTCACCACGATCACCGCCGCGACGGCCTCCACCCACTTCGGGTGCGGCAAGCCGACCACGGCCACTTCGGACACGGCAGCCAGCCGGTAGATCATTTCTTCGACCTCGCGGCTCGCCACGTTCTCGCCACCGCTCTTGATCATGTCCTTCTTGCGGTCGACCACGGTGATGAAGCCCTCGTCGTCGATGGTGGCCAGGTCGCCCGAATGGAACCAGCCGCCCTGGAAGGCAGCCCGGGTTCTCTCGTCGTCGTGAAAATAGCCCAACATGAGATGCGGCGAGCGGTGCACGATTTCGCCCACTTCGCCGGGCTTCACCTCGCGGCCCTGGTCATCGACCACGCGGGTTTCCACGTTGAGCGCCGCACGGCCGCAGGAGCCGGGCTTGCGCAACTGGTCCTCGGGGCCGAGCATGGTGGCCAGCGGGGCGATTTCGGTCTGGCCGTACAGGTTCCAGAAACCGACCTCGGGCAGTCGCCGGGCCAGCTCGCGCAGCACCTCCACCGGCATGATGGAGGCGCCGTAGTAGCCCTTGCGCAGCGCGCCCAGGTCGGTGGTGTCGAACTCGGGCGCGCGCAGCAGCGCGATCCACACGGTGGGCGGCGCGAAGAACGAGGTGATGCGGTGCCGCTGCAGCAGCGGCAGCAGGTTGTCGGCGGTCGGCCGGGCCGTGATGACGCTGGTGGCCCCGACATAGACAGCCGGCCCGAGGAACACATCCAGCTGCGCGCAGTGATACAGCGGCAGCGCGTGCAGCATCACGTCACCCACGGCGATGCTGGCGTCCACCACGCAGCTGGCGTATTGCCAGATGACCGCGTCGTGGGTCAGCATCGCGCCCTTGGGCATCGATTCGGTGCCGCTGGTGTACACGATCTGGGCCAGGTCGGTGCTGGCCAGTGTCACCGCCGGCACAGCGCCTTCGGTCGCCGCCAGCGCTTCGAAGGACGCCATGCCCGCCACCGGCGTCGTCGGCTCTTCGGAAGGCAGCCAGATAAACTGACGCACCGCGGTGTCGAGCGCTGCGGCGCTGCGCGCCAGCTCGGCCAAGCCGGAGTCGGTGGCCAGCACATCGGCCTGCGCGTGACGCAGGATGTAGGCGACCTCTTCGGCCTTGAGCATGAAGTTGATCGGCACCAGCACGGCGCCCAACCGGGCCAGGGCGAAGCGCAGCGCCGCAAAGCCATGCGAATTGCGGGCCAGCACCGCGACGCGGCTGCCGGTCGCGACGCCCAGGCGCGACAAGCCGGCCGCAACGCGGTCGACCACGCCGTCGAATTCGGCGAACGTCCAGCGAACGTCACCGCAGACCAGGCCGGTCTTGGCCGGCAGGCGCCGGGCGGTGCGGTGCAGCAGGTCGGCAATCGTTTGCCGGCGCAGGGCGGGGTCCATGTCTTCTCCTCGGTTTGTTGCGGGCCGAGGCCCAAGTATCCACCGGGTCAGGTACCCAGGCGAGGTTTCCTACGTGCGCCCTCAAGCTTCTCCGACAACCCGGCCACGTGCACGGCGTTGTGATGGCATGACTTTGAATCGGGCAGCCCAGCCCATAAGGACCGTATATATGCCCCAACTCACCCCGCGCGAAGGCCAGCCCGTGCCCGACGTCAAGTTTCGCTATCGCCAGAATGGCAATTGGGAGGACATCGACACCCAGCAGCTTTTCGCGGGCCGCACGGTCGCGGTGTTCTCGCTGCCGGGCGCGTTCACGCCGACCTGCTCCAGCACCCACCTGCCGCGCTTCAACGAGCTCGCCCCGGCCTTCCGGGAGAACGGCGTCGACCAGGTGGTCTGCATCGCCGTGAACGACCCGTTCGTCATGGAAGAGTGGGCCAAGAGCCAGGAGTGCAACAACGTGTTCGTGCTGCCGGACGGCAACGGCGAGTTCACGCAGAAGATGGGGATGCTGGTCGACAAGAGCGACCTGAACTTCGGCAAGCGCTCATGGCGCTATTCGATGCTGGTGCGGGATGGGGTGGTCGAGAAGATGTTCATCGAGCCGGACGAGCCGGGCGATCCCTTCAAGGTGTCGGACGCCGACACGCTGCTGCACTACGTCAACAAGGATGCCAAGGCGCCCGACCAGGTTGCCCTGCTGACCCGAGAAGGCTGCCAGCACTGCGCGCATGCCAAGCGACAACTGCATGAGGCCGGGGTGGAGTTTGCCGAGGTCGACCTGCCTCACACGCTGCGCACGCGCGCGCTCGGGGCGATCGCCCGCGCCCGCACGGTGCCTCAGCTGTTCGTCAACGGTGAACTGATCGGCAACGGTGAGGCGATCGAGCACTGGGTCGCGCGCAGGAAGTCAGGCGCCGGGTCGGCGCGGCGCTGACGTGCCCGCCACGATTCACCGCCATTCACGCCGGTGGCTCAACCCGATCCAGGCGGTGGCCGTCATGACAGCGAACGCCACACCCATAGCGCTGGCGGCATAGCACCACAGGGCCAGGCCGGGCGCCGCGAGCGCCACTTCGACGATGCCGGCCAGCAGGTAGAACACCAGGGCCCAGCAGAGCCAGCGCAGCATGTAGAGGGGCAACCAGCGGCGGGCCTGCTCCCGGTTGTAGCGCGCGGCGACAGCACGCTCGAACAGGTTGCCGTCACCGAGCTCCCTGAACAGCCAGCCAAAGAAGAAGTAGCGGTACAGCAGCGTGTGAAATGGCAGGTTGTTCACAGGTCCCCCGGCAGCGGCTCTGGATGGGGGCAGTATTTCGCCGGCCCGGCTGGCGGTTTGTAGGAAGCTTTCGACGGCTGGCGTGGGGCGCTGTCCCGCGGTTGCCGAGGTCCGTACCATACGGGGGCTGCCACTATTTCCATCCCCGCAAAGCAAGACAAGACCATGAGCGCTTTCAACGAAGAACGTGTGCTGTCGATCCACCACTGGACCGACCGCCTGTTCACTTTCAAGACCACCCGCGACGCGTCGCTCCGGTTTTCCAACGGCCACTTCACCATGATCGGCCTGCGTGTCAACGACAAGCCGTTGCTGCGCGCCTACAGCATCGTCAGCGCCAACTATGAGGAGCACCTGGAATTCCTCAGCATCAAGGTGCCGGACGGCCCCCTGACCTCGCGCCTGCAGCACATCCAGGTGGGCGACACCATCATTGTCGGGCGCAAGCCCACCGGCACGCTGCTGATCGATTACCTGCTGCCCGGCAAGCGCCTGTTCCTGCTGTCCACCGGCACCGGGCTGGCCCCTTTCATGAGCATCGTGCACGACCCCGCCACCTACGAGCAGTTCGAGCAGATCATCCTGGTGCACGGGGTTCGCCAAAAGGACGAGCTGGCCTATCACGACCTGCTGGTGGAGCACCTCCCGGCCCATGAGATCCTGGGCGACATGGTCGCGAGCCAGCTGCGCTACTACCCGACCGTGACCCGGGAGGCCTACCGCAACATGGGCCGCGTCACCGACCTGATGCAAAGCGGCAAGATGTTCGACGACCTGGGCCTGCCGCCCCTGAACCAGGCCGAGGACCGGGTGATGATCTGCGGCAGCCCAGGCATGCTGCGCGACCTCAAGCACATGCTGGAGGGCCAGGGGTTCGCCGAAGGAAGCACATCCCGGCCTGGCGATTTCGTGATCGAAAGGGCCTTCGCCGAACAGTGAGATCGGGGGTCCCCCGAGATAGCGCCGGCGAAAAATCGCCTGGCGCTTACAACGCGCTCGCGGCCCAGGCCCTAGCATCGGGCTGTCTCAACCCGGCTGCCGGCCGGCAGGATTCTTCACGATGGCCGACTCAACGAGAAGCAGGTCCAATTCCAGGCTGCTGAAGCTGTATCTGGAACAAACACCGGACCATGCGGTGATCTGCATCGGTGCCGACGGCACGATCGTCGGGTGGCTGGGTGCTGCGCAGGAGATCTTCGGCTACACACAGGCCGAAGCCGTCGGGCAGCCCAGCAGCCTCATCTTTACGGCATCCGACAGGAAAAAGGGGTTCGACCAGTACGAGCTGGCCGTGGCGCGCCAGAACTCGCGCTCGGATGACGACCGATGGCACGTTCGCAAGGACGGCACCCACATCTGGGTGTCCGGCTCGGTGAATGCGATCAAGACCGCTGCAGGGGAACTGCTGGGCTATGTCAAGGTGGTGCGCGACAAGACCGACCTGCGCAGCCACATCCAGGCGCTGGAGAACGAGAGCCAGGCGTTGAAGGAAGCGCAGCAGCGCGCCGATCTTTTCATGAGCACCCTGGGCCACGAGCTTCGCAATCCGCTGGCACCTCTGCAGTCTTCAGCGCACATCATCAAGCGAGTGAGTGCCGAGCCGCAGGTCCAGCGGGCGGTGCAGGTCATCGAAAGGCAGATAGGTGTCCTGTCGCGCCTGACCCACGACCTGATGGAAGTCTCGCGGGTGGTCGCCGGGAAGCTGCAGCTCACCTTGCGCCGAGTCGACCTGCGGCAAGTGCTGGAAGATGCGGTCTACTCGATGCGCCAAACGGCGGTGGAGCGCGGCATCGACCTTGAAAGCCTTCTGCCCGACAGCCCGCTCGAAGTCCAGCTGGATCCCGAGCGATTCGAGCGGGTCGTGCTCAACCTCGTGAGCAACGCCCTCAAATACACGCCCCGCGGCGGCTCGGTATGGGTCAAGGCGACGCAGGAGGGCTCCGAGGTGCTGCTTCGGGTCGAAGACACGGGACAAGGCATCGCGCCTGACGTTCTCCCGCGCATCTTCGACTTGTTCACCCAGGAGCAGCGCAGCCCCGACCAGGTGCCCACTGGCCTGGGCATCGGACTGTCGATCGTCAAGGAATTGGTGGAATTGCACGGCGGAAAAGTGCAGGCGCGAAGTGCGGGCGCCGGCAAGGGCGCCGAGTTCACGGTTCGGCTTCCGGCCGCGGGCGCCTGACCCGGGCCGCATGCTCGAACTGGTCGCGTTCAACCTGATCGACGCCTTGCTCGCGTTGATCGTGATCCTGGGCGCCTGGGTCGGATGGACGCGGGGTTTCGTGGTCGCCGGCCTGCAGCTTTTCACGCTGGTCGGCGGTGTGGTGCTGGCCTTCCTTGCCTATCGCTATCCGGCCGTCTGGCTGCAGGCGTGGTCGCCGGCATTGGACGTCTGGGCCGCCCCTCTGAGTTTTCTGGCGACGTTCGTGCTGGCCTGCGTGGTGCTCGCCGCGCTGTCACGCGCGCTCGCCCGCGCAATGCCAGGCAGGCTGCACGCCCACCCCGTCAATCGAGCCTTCGGGCTGGCGCCCGGAATCGTCCGCGGGCTGGTCAACGCCGCGATCGTCTCGGCGGTGCTGCTGAATTTCCCGCTGCTGGAGCGCGTCAGCACGATGGCGCGGGACAGTGTGCTGGCGGGCGCGTTGTCGGCACCGGCCGAATGGCTGGAGGCGCGGCTGGCGCCGATCTTCGAGCCGGTTCTGCGGCGCACGCTGCGGGCCGTCACGGTGCCGCTCGATGCGCGCAGCGTCATCGAACTGCCGTTCACGGTCACCAGGCCCAAAGTCCGGCTCGACCTGGAAGCGCGCATGCTCGAGATGGTGAACGCGGAACGCACTGCCCAGGGACTGCGGCCGCTAGATCACGATCCCGCACTGGCCGAAGTCGCCCGCGCCCACAGCCGCGACATGCTGGCACGCGGCTACTTTTCGCACGTCAGTCCGGACGGCCAGGAGCTGTCGCACCGGATGCGGCAAGCGAAGGTGAGCTATCTGGTGGTCGGCGAAAACCTGGCGCTCGCCCCCACCCTCGCCGCCGCCCACCAGGGATTGATGAACTCGCCCGGCCACCGTGCCAACGTGCTGCGTCCGCAGTTTCGGCGGCTCGGCGTCGGCGTGCTGGACGGCGGCAGGCACGGCTTGATGATCACGCAGAATTTCAGCAACTAGGGCCGGCTCACACCACGCTCTCGCACGGTGTCGGCGCACCATGTCTGCGCCTGCCGTCCTACAAAACCAGCGGAACCCGCGGAGCAACATGGCTGGCAGGCGCACAGCTGTTGATGCGCCCCGACGTCCAGGGAGATTATTTCATGAGATATGTTCTTCTATGCGCCGCGCTCGCCGTCACGCCGGCGTTCGCCGATGACCTGATCGCGCGCAGCGGCAGCGACACCGTCCGGCTCGCCGACAGCCCCTGCAGCAGCGAGCAGGTGCTCAAGCACCTGCAGCCACAAATGCACGCTCAGTTCAGGGCCGCTTCGGCGGTGGTCGAGGGCCGCACCTTCAGCGCATGCTGGCGCGTGATGGGCCAGGTCGCTCACCTGCTCTACGAGGACGGTGACCAGGGCGTGATTCCGCTGACCGACTTGAAGCGGGAAGTGACCGCCTAGCCAACGCGGGCCAAGAGAACCTCGTCGGGGTAGAAAGCCACGGCCCGCCTCGCGCAGCGGCCGATGGAACAGGTCCAAAGCGCGTCTGTTCAACGCTGCCGCGTGTAACGCGCGCCGCCATGCCTTGCAGACGGTGACGGTTGTAATGCGCAGTCTCGTGCTCACAATGCGCCCCTTTGGTTGAACTTGAGGTGCGACGCATGGGCGATACGAGTTGGCGCGGGTTGACGGCGATGTTCTGCAGTTCGGCGCTGCTGGCGATGGCAGGTTGCGGCGGCGGGGGCGGCGGCGGGGATGCCGCGCAGACCAATCCCGCGCCGACCCCAGCGGCCGCAGGTGCCGAAGCGGCCGGAGAGTCCACTTCGGCTGCGACAGCCGACACCGGCGCGGTCTTCGATCCGACGCCCGGCGCTGCAACCTCGCCACCGGCGGCGACACCGGAGCCGCCTTTGACGGCCTCGCCGCAACTGGCCGACTGCGAGATGTTTCCGCCCACCGCGATCTTCAACACGCGCATCGACGACACGGCGAAATTTCCCGCGCATCCGAACAGCAACACGTGGGTTGCGCTGGTCGGCGCTGGCGTGCCCTTCAGCACCGACTGGGGCGTCAACGACAACCCGGCCCTGGCGTCGACCTACTGGGGCATGCCGATCAACGTGGTCGATGGCTCGGCCGCCACCACCCAATGGCCGGTGGTCGCATTCGACTTCTCAGCTTCCGGCGCCAGCATGGAACTCGGCTACCCGGACAAGAGCGATTGCGCGGTGATCGACGGCGACGGCTTCGGCATCGCGCGCAACTGCGGCGCCGTGCCGGCCGGTCAGCGGCGCTTTCCCTTTCCCCTGGCCTCCCGGGTGCTTAACGAGAACGGGCAATGCGGCGGCCCCGGCGACTGCGGCGACCATCACGTTCTGGTGGTGGAGACAGGCGCCTGCCGGTTGTGGGAGAGCTACTACGCGCACAACCTGTCGGGACAGTGGTATGCCATGTCCACCGCCGCCTGGGACCTGAATTCGCTGGCCCTGCGCCCGGCCGACTGGGCCTCGGCTGATGCGGCGGGCCTGCCGATCACGCCGCTGCTGGCCAAGGCCGCCGAGGCTTCGTCGGGCGAAATACGGCACGCCCTGCGGGTGAACTTCCGCGATGCGGCGCTGGCACTTGCGGTGCAGTGGCCGGCCCGTTTCGCCGCGGGCGGAGACAATCCCGGCGCCATACCGTTCGGCTCGCTGCTGCGCCTGAAAGCCGACTTCGCGATTCCCGACGACTGGACCCCGCAAGCCAAGGCCCTGGCCACGGCAGCCAAGCGCTACGGCCTGTACGTGTCCGACAATGGCGCCGACTTCCACGTTCAAGGCGAGCCCAATTCGGCCTGGGACATCCGCACCAACGCGCAAATGGCAAACATCCGGATGTCGGACATGGAGTTCGTCGACTTGAAAGCCGTCACCGGCGATCCGCGTTTTTCGCCCGATTCGATGGCGGCGCGCTGGTAGGGGGCGGCACTTCGTGGCAGGCGGTGCAGGCACAATCCGGGTGGCATGACCCCACAAACTGACGATACCGCGCCCCTTGGCCCCGACGACTTCGACGCGCAGGACGCCGAGCTCGACGCCCTGCGCGAGCACGACGAGGAAATCCCGCAGTGGGAATTCTGCGAAGGCTTCCTGGCGGCGCTGGTCTGCTGCCGCCGGGCCGTCGAGCCGCAGGAATATTGGCCCGTGCTGCTGGGCGATTTCGAGCCGATGTCGCACATGGAATTCGTCTGGCGCTGGCGCCGCCGCTGGGCCGAGATTGCCGCCGCGCTCGACGCCCCGGTGGAGACGCTCGACGACGAGCGGACCTTTCATCCGGAGATGCTGGACACCCGCGGCGCGGTGCTGGCGCTGCCCGAAGACGAGCGCGGCGACGCACTCGACTCGCCGCTGCCCGCCTACGGGCAGGTGTGGGCGCTGGGCTTCATGTACGCGGTGGAGAACTGGCCCGAGGACTGGGCGCCGCCACGCGACGCGGACGCCGCGCAGATGCTGGACGGCGCCCTCGATGCCATCGTGGCGCTCACCGAGGACGACAAGGGCGTTCCCAGCGTCTCGATGTTCGCCGAGGACGGGCCACCCAGCGTGAGCAAGCAGCGGCTGGACGACGTGGGCGCCGCCATCTGGGCCGCGTATGAGCTTCGCCAGCTCTGGAAGAGCCTGGGGCCGCGCATCGAAGCGCACCGCAAACCGCCGGAGCCAGGCCGCAACGATCCTTGCCCTTGCGGCAGCGGCAAGAAATACAAGAAATGCCACGGAGCCGGGTAGGGCCCCGGGTTCGGCGCTCTCCTACAGCGGCGGGCATTTTCCCGGCGTAGATTGGCTCCCATTCAGCCAACCTGCAAGGAGAACGCCATGCCCGATCCCAAGGACAACGCCAAGATGACCGGCGACACGCACCTGCCCGATGTCGAGACTGAGCTGCCGCTGCAGCAAGGCTCGACCCGAGGCGTGGGGGCCGACGGCACACCGAGTGACCGCGGCCAGAACACGGAGCGCGGGGCCATCGATCGCCCGGGCCGGGGCGTGAGAAAAGCCGGCGTGCTGAAAGACCAGGATGCGGACACCAGCGACAGCTACGGCAACACCCGCGATGCTGGCGAGGCATCGAGCGGCAACTCGGGCAAATCGGGCGACAAGGATCGCTGAAAAAAGTGCCGGGTAGCGCGCCGGTTATCACGCCGGGTATCGCGCCGGTTGCCACGCCCGGGTATGGCCGGGTCATCGCTGCCTGGCCCCGCCGGCTGAGGCGCCCATGAGAAAATGGGCGCATGCCATCGCACAGCACCGCTCTGGTCCATACGGCCTTCTACAAATTCACATCGCTGCCGCAGCCGGAAGAAGTGGCTGCCTTGTTGCGCGAGCTGGTGTCGCAGCAACAGGTGGACGGGCTGACGGGCAGCATCCTGGTGGCCGCCGAAGGCATCAATGGCATGCTGGCCGGTGCGCCGCAGGCGGTGGACCGTATCGAAGAGGCTCTGGTGCAGGAGCCGGCCTTCGCCGGCGCGTTCGCCGGCATGGTGTTCAAGCGCAGCGCCTGCACCACGGCGCCGTTCGGCAAGATGAAAGTACACGTCAAGAAAGAGATCGTGCCGCTCGGTATCGAAGGGGTGGATGCCCGCCGGACCGGCGTCGACGTCAGCCCGCGGGACTGGCGCGAACTGATCAGGCAGCCGGACGTGGTGCTGCTGGACAACCGCAACAGCTTCGAGTTCCGCCTGGGGCATTTCGAGGGCGCGATCGACCCGCAGGTGAGCAACTTCCGCGACTTTCCCGCTTACGTGCGGGCCCACGCGGCCGAGTGGAAGGCCCAGGGCAAACGCGTCGCGATGTACTGCACCGGCGGCATCCGCTGCGAGAAAACCAGCGCCTGGATGCGTGACATGGACCTGCCGGTCTTTCAGCTCGAGGGCGGCATCCTCAACTACTTCCAGCAGATGCCGGACGCGCAGCGGGACTGGCGGGGCGAATGTTTCGTCTTCGACAACCGCGTGGCGCTGGACACGCGCCTGCAGGAAACCGCCAGCACCCTGGACGATGTGTATCTGGGCGAGCCCGACGGCGCTTGGCGGCTGGCACGCGCCCGGCGGTTGGCCGAGGCCAACCTGCCGCAGGAACCGGTGCAGTAGCCATGCTGCCGGTGCGCGAGGGCGTAGGGCCCAGCCAGGTGTCGCTGCCGGCCGGGCACTGGCAGTTCATGCTCGAGTTCCTGGTGGAGCGGTTTCCGGCGATCGCCGGGGCAGAGTGGAATGCGCGGATGGGCCGCGGCGACGTGGTGGATGGCGCCGGCCGCGCCATCGGGCCCCAGCAGGCGTATCGGCCGCACGGCAAGCTCTACTACTACCGCAGCGTGCCCCATGAGGCGCCCAACCCGGCGCAGGCCTGCGTGCTGTTCGAAGACGAGCTTCTGGTGGTGGCCGACAAGCCGCATTTCCTGCCCGTGACGCCCTCGGGCGGCTACCTGCAGGAAACCCTGCTGGTGCGGCTTCGGCGCACGCTCGGCCTGCCTGCCCTGACGCCCTTGCACCGGATCGACCGCGAAACGGCCGGCGTGGTGCTGTTCGCCAAGCAGCCTGCCACCTGCGCCGGCTACCATGCGCTCTTTGCCGGCCGCCACGTCGCCAAAACTTACCAGGCCATTGCGCCCGTCGATGCGCAGTTGCAGTTTCCGCTGGCGCGGACCAGCACGCTGGTGGCCAGCGATCACTTCATGCAGATGCGCGAAGCCGTCGGCGAGGCAGCGACCGGCCAGGCGCCGAACTCGCACACGGAGATCGAGCTGATCGAAACACGCAGCTTGTGGGGCCGCTATCGCCTGCGCCCGCTCACCGGCAAGCGCCACCAGCTGCGGGTGCACATGGCGGCCCTGGGGTTGCCCATCGTGGGCGATCGTATCTACCCGGCCCTGCTGCCGCGAGGCGGGGACGACGCCGCCAACCCGCTGAGGCTGCTTGCTCAGCGCATTGCATTTCGCGACCCGGTCACCGGGGAGGAACGCAGTTTTGCCAGCCGGCAGCAGCTGCACTTTCCACCGCCATAGCCCCAGCTGCGGGGAAGCCGCATCGAATCGCCGAGAATGGCGGCCCCACCTTTACGGATGACCTTGGATGCCAAAGACGTTTTGGGGCCGCATTTTGCTGGTGCTCACGCTGCTGTGG
>JAKFEZ010000143.1:0-8900 GCA_036675435.1 Ramlibacter sp.
AGCAGGGTCCTGGCGCCCGTCCGCGCGGCGGCGATGCCCGCGATGGCCCCCGCCGTACCGCCTCCCACCACTATCACGTCATAGCCGCTTCGAAGTTTCAATCTGACCTCCCTTGCAGGGCCATTGTGGAGTGGCTCTCCGCGGCAGCCCCGGCGATCGCGATAAAAGTTCCACAATGTGGACATGACCTCTGCTTCGACCCCGGTGCGCGGACGGCGCCGCTCAGATGCCCCACCCACTGCCGGCAGCCAGACGCTGCGCCGGGCCGTAGCCGTGTTGCGTGCCTTGGCCGGAGCGCAGGAGCGAGGCGCGCGGCTCGCCGACGTCGCCGAGCAATGCGACCTCACCCGCCCGACGGCGCACCGCCTGCTGCAGGTGCTGGCCGAGGAGGGCCTGGCGGCGCGACTCCCTGCATCGACCCGCTACGTGATCGGCCCGGAGGCAGCGATGCTGGGCATCGCGCGCCCTTCCGCTCTCCCCATGCGTTCGGTTGCCGAGCCGGTGTTGCGACGCATCACCGAAGCCACGGGCGATGCCGTCTCCCTCACCGTGCGCAGTGGCCCCGACTCGCTGTGCGTGGAACGCCGCGCGGGTACCTATCCGATCCAGGTGATGTCAGTGGTCGTCGGCGCGCGGCTGCCGCTCGGGGTCGGTGTCGGTGGCCAGGCGATCCTGGCCTTCCTGCCCGAAGAGGTGATCGACGAGGTGCTGCGAAAGAACGCGGCCCGGCTGGCGCGTCGCCGTCTCACGGCCGCACAACTGCGTGAGCGGCTGGGGCAAGTGCGCCGCCAGGGCTACGCATTCACCGAGGCCGGCACCGTGCCGGGCACGCACGTGCTGGCGGTGCCGGTCTTCGACGCCGACCGGCAGCCGATTGCCGCCCTCAGCATCAGCGCGATGGCGGCCCGGCTACCCGCAGCGCGGGCGAAGCAGCTGGTGCCGCTGCTCGCCATCGAGGCGCAGCGGCTGGCGTCGTGGGTCGAGCGCAACCGCGATCAGCAGCCAGACCAACCGCGCGAGTGAAGCCGGATATAGGCCGCTGAATGGCGAGCCCGACGAATGGATGTCGATCTTGCGCTGCTACGCTCGTCGTGCTGAGGCGCGCAGCCGGCAAGGTGACCGGCTACGGTACGTGCGGTAGCGGCTACTCACCGGCCAAGCTTTCCAGCAAGCCGCTCGACCAGCGCCTCGAGTTCGTCGATATCCACGGGCTTCATCAACGAATGAGCGGTCGGGCCGAGCGACCGGACGACGTCCCTCACGTCCTGCCCGGAGCAGACGATCACCGGCAGCCTCGGGTTCTGGCGGAGGGCCTCGCGCGCCACGTCGAGGCCCGAACCGTCGGGCAGGTTGATGTCCGTCATCAGCAGGTTCACGGCGTGTTCGCGCAGCGCCTCGCGCGCACCGGCGCCGTCCGCCACACACACGACCTGGCGCTCGGCGGTGGCGAGCAACTCGCCGAACGACTCGCGGACCAGGTCGTTGTCTTCGACGTAGAGGATGACGAAAGGGTTGGTGGTCATGGCTGGCGCGATAGGACTATTTGCTTTCGGATGACCAGGGGAAATTGATGTAGTTGTCGCGCGTGTCGAAACAGATATTGCCGTACATCTTCAGGTACGACGCGCGCCGCGCCGGATCGGCATACACCGCGCCGGGGTTGGCCGTATCGCGTTCATAGTCCGCGATGTTCCTGCTGGTCAGCGCCTTGGGCAGGATGTCCATCGCCTGCGGGATGGATTTTCCCTCCAGCCAGTCGGCGGCATGCTGGCCCATCGCATAACCGAAGATGGAGGACGCCAGGCTGATGCTCGCCTTGTAGGGACTGTCGCCCTTCTTGATTTCGGCCACCGCCTCCTGCTCGCCGTCGATACCGCCCAGGAACTGGTCCGCCCGCGCCTTGCCCGCTTCGCGCAATGCGGCCAGCGCCCCCAGCACCACCGTATCCGCGCCCAGCACCACGTCGATGTTCGGTTGCGCCAGCAGGATCGTCTTCATCGTGCGATAGCCGCCCTCCTTGTCGACCGTGGCGGGCGAGATGTCGGCCACGATCGTCACGCCCGGCAGTGCCCGCAGGGCATCGCGCATGGCGGTGAAACGCGGCGCCAGGAACTGCAGGCTGTCATGCGTCAGCAGCACCACCTTGGCCTTGCCGCCAAGCCGCGTGCGGATGTAATTGGCCGCCGCATCCGCCAGCACCTTGCCGGTCAGGTATTGCGGCGCGTTCAGCACCGACGTCGCCGGCGGCGCCACGATGGAGCCGACATAGGCGCCCGCGCCAAAGACCTTCTTCAGCACCGGCGCCAGCGACGG
This sequence comes from Ramlibacter sp., assembly GCA_036675435.1. GTDB lineage: Bacteria > Pseudomonadota > Gammaproteobacteria > Burkholderiales > Burkholderiaceae_C > Ramlibacter. The sequence continues at coordinate 2,314 of JAKFEZ010000143.1, forward strand.
CGGGTCGATCGGCGCCACCACGATCGCACCCGTCCTGTCGGTGACAATGCCGCCCACTTGATTGATCATCAGCGCCGGATCGTTGTTGGCCAGGGCAACACCGTAGCCGAGGCCACGCGCCCGCGCCGCTGCTTCGAGGCCTCGCCCCACGCCTTGCATGAACTCGCGCTTGTTGTCCTGCACGAAGACCAGCTTCTTCTGCAGACCCGTTGGCGCCCTGCAGGCGGCCCGTGCCGCATCGTATGCAGGCAACTTGACCGGCACGGTCAGCCCCTCGCCGCCAGCGGCCAACGCAGCGCCCCCGAGGCACGCAAGTGCGGCCATCGCGGCCAGTCGAAATGTCATCGCGGGTCCCATCACGCAGTCGCCGTCTTCAGCACCATCCGCGCCACCGTCCCCGGCGCGCGGTTGATGTATTCCACATGGGTCTGCAGCGACGACGCCATCGTGCGGATGATCTTGCTGCCCAGTCCCGTGCCCGCGGGCGAGGCGCCCGGCGCAATCCCCACGCCATCGTCCTCGACCGTCAGCTCGGCCTTGCCGTCGTCCAATCGCTTCAGCCGCACCCGCACCTCGCCGGGCCGGTCGTCGGGATAGGCGTACTTGAAGGCGTTGGTCACCAGTTCCTGTACGGCCACGCCCAGGCTGACGCTGGCGTCGGTGCGCAGCGAAATCGGCTCCAGGTAGCACTTCAGGATGGCGGTATGGCCGTCCTTCTTCATCGCCGTTTCCAGGTTGCCCAGCATGGCGCCCAGGTAATCGTCCAGCGCCACGTTGGTCACGTCGCCCGATGTATAGAGGCTCTTGTGGATCAGCGAGATGGCGTTGATCCGCGATTCCGTTTCCAGCAATGCATCCTTGGCCGCGGTATCGGTGACGGACCGCAATTGCATCCGCACCAGCACCGCCACCAGTTGCAGGCTGTTGGCCACGCGGTGATTGACCTCGGTCAGCAGCACTTCCGCGCGTTCCCGTGCCTGGGCCAGGTCGGCCGTGCGGGCCTTCACGCGTTCCTCCAGCGTCAGGTTGATGGCCTGCACTTCGTCGCGCGCCTGTTTCAGGTCCTGCCGGTTGCGGTGGACGGTGAAGGCCACCACGAACACCACCAGGATGATGACCACGGCGGCGCCCGCCGAAATCCAGCGCAGCAGCGATGCATTGCGTTGCTGTTCCGCGCTGTAGAGCGTCCCGTTCTCGTCGGCGGTCAGGATCGCGCCATAGAGGAAGACATTGATTTCATCCATCAGCGTCTTGCCGCGATTGCGCTGGAGCAAGGCCATGGCGTCGGCGTCGCGGCCGGCGCTTTTCAGCGCAATGGTGTCGTCCATCTCGGCGATCTTTTCGCCCACCGCTTCCGACAACCGGGGCAGCATGGCCCGGTTCGGGGCATCCGGCGCGATCATCCGGGCCAGGTCGTCCAGCTCCTGCCGCGCCCGCGTCTTGGCCGTGTCGTAAGGGGCCAGGTAGATCTGGTTGCCGGTCAGGAGGTATCCGCGCTGGCTGGACTCCGCAGTGCGCAGATGATCGCGCAGGTCCACCGCGACGATGCGGATCGACCGCTGCAACGCCGATTGCTCAAGGAGGCTGTTTCCGCGTTCCACCAGCCAGATGGTGGCGCCCACGATCACGATCAGCGCCAGGAAGCCGATCGTCAGGCCCGCGCCAACACCCATCGCCAACCGGCTTCGTCCGAACATCAATCGACCTTCAAGGTGCCCGGTGGACAAGAAATGGAGCGCGCTCCTTTGTCACCCATGATACTGACTTGCGCGATCCGCGACCTCCGGGGCGGCCCCGCCTGAAAAAGCGGAGAGCGCGCGCATGGATCCCGAGAAGCGGGCTGGCACCCCTGCAGAGCTAGGGTTAGTACTCATGCCACAGCGGCTTTGCCCTGGTCTTCCGGAAGCCGGGCCCAAGCCGACGCCCGACTCAAATCCTTTCCTTCGCCCGTCGGACACGATATGACCGCCCTTGATCGGAGAGCCGCCGACGGCACGTCGAGGGCCTGCGAATGCTGCCATCCAGCAACATTCGGGGGCAACAACCGATAACGTACTGGCCGCATGCAACAGGCTTCGCCTAAAGTGAGGCCATCCGCCCTATCGGCCCCCCATGGACTTCTTCAATTCACTCACGCTGGACCTGAAGATCCTGGTTGGGGCCATGGCGGGTTGCGCGCTTCTGGCGCTATTCAGCGGCAACCAGAAGACCGAGAAGCGGTCCATGATCGTCTTTGCAGTGCTCACCGCCGTCGGCGTTTACCGCTTCACGCACCTTCCGGGGAATGACCAGGCCGGCAGGAGCGCCGCAACGCCGTCCGTGCCTCACTCCGTGCCGGCGGCACCAAAGCACAAGCCACTCGAATCGACCTTCGCCAAGTAGCGGCCGAGGTCAGCGCGTCAGCGGCTTGCCCGTTCTCGCCCGACAAACGGATGTCGATCTGCCGCTGCTACGCTCGTCGTGTCGATATGGGCGGATGGCTGCCCAACCTTTCAAAGGAGACCAACATGCGTTTTATGGTGATGGTGAAAGCGACGAAGGACAGCGAAGCCGGCGTCATGCCCACCTCGGAAGAGTTCGCCGAGATGGGTGCCTTCAACGAGCAGCTGGTCAAGGCCGGCGTGATGGAGGCAGGCGAAGGCCTGCACCCCAGTTCCCGCGGCGCCCGGGTCGCGTTCTCGGGCAAGGAGCGGCGCGTGATCGACGGACCGTTCACCGAGACCAAGGAGCTGGTGGCCGGCTTCTGGATCTGGAAGTGCGCTTCGCTGCAGGAGGCGATCGAGTGGGTGAAGAAGTGCCCCAACCCGATGCGCACGGACTCCGAGATCGAAATCCGGCAGATCTACGCGGCCGAGGATTTCGGCGACGCGCTGACGCCCGAGCTGCGCGAGCAGGAGGAGCGGCTTCGCAAGGAAGTGCAGTCGCGCTCGAGCTGACCCGCGGCCGAGCCACCCCGGCCTGCAAGGCCGCGAGCGGATGTCCGACACGCAATGGCACGACTGTCGCCGGCGACCCGGCCGGATTGGGCCGCATGCTCACCCCTCCTGAAATGCACATCGCTGACGATTGAGGAGCATCCATGTTCGGCAAGAAAGAGCACGCGGAAATCAAGACCCTGGTCGCGCAGGGCACGCACATCGAAGGCGCCATGAAGTTCAGGGAGGGGCTGCGGGTGGACGGTGAGGTGCACGGCGCGATCGAAGCCGCTACCGAAGGCAGCCTCATCGTCATCTCCGAAGGTGCGTTGGTCGACGGAGGCCTCACCGCCGACCACGTGATCATCGCCGGGACGGTCAAGGGGCCGGTGCTGGCGCGGGAATCGCTGGAGTTGCAGCCCCAGGCCCGCGTCGAGGGCGACGTCCAGTACAAGGCACTGGAGATGCAGCAAGGGGCCACCATTTCGGGGCAGCTGCGGCCCATCGGGGCCGCCGCCACCGCGTCGGAGCGGGACAAGCCGTCCATCAGGCTCGCCGCCAAGAGCGCGTAAGGCCGAGGCGCTCCATGAAAATCCTTTTCGTTCTCACCTCCCACGGTTCGCTGGGCAATACCGGCAAGAAGACAGGCTTCTGGCTGGAAGAGTTCGCCGCCCCCTACTACGTCTTCAAGGATGCGGGCGCCGAAATCACCCTGGCTTCGCCGCTGGGCGGCCAACCTCCGCTCGATCCCAAGAGTGACGAGCCCGATGCGCAGACGGAGGACACCCGCAGGTTCCGCGCGGACAAGCAAGCGGTGCAAGCCCTTGCGGCCACGCTGAAGTTGTCGTCCGTGAACCCCCAGCACTTCGACGCGGTGTTCTATCCAGGCGGACATGGCCCGCTCTGGGACCTTGCCGAGAGCAGCGAATCCCGGGCGCTCATCGAATCGATGCTCGCCGCGGGCAAGCCGGTGGCGGCGGTCTGCCATGCGCCAGGGGTGCTGCGGCATGTCAAGGCAGCGGACGGCACGCCGATGGTCAAGGGAAAGCGCGTGACAGGCTTCACCAACAGCGAAGAGGCGGCGGCGGGGTTGACCCAGGTCGTGCCCTTCCTGGTGGAGGACATGCTGAAGGAGGCAGGCGCCACCTACAGCAAAGGCGCGGACTGGCAATCGCATGTGGTGACCGACGGGCTGCTCATCACCGGCCAGAACCCAGCCTCATCCGCGGCGGGCGCCAAGGCGTTGCTGCAGGTGCTGGAGGAAAGTGCCGTGCGCGACGGCGAAGGCGGGCGCTGAGCCACGCCACTCTTCGCGCGCCCATGGCCGCCAGTGGTGCTTCTCAGCCGTTCAGCAGCTCGCCGAGCGCGCTCTCATCCAGCGGCTTGACGAAGAAGCGGTCGAAGCCCGCTGCCAGTGCGCGCTCGCGATCGACCTCTTGACCATAGCCGCTCACCGCCACCAGGCGTGACGCCTGGAGCGCAGGCGTTTCGCGAAACATCCGTGCGAGCCGGATGCCGTCGATGTGCGGAAGGCCGATGTCCAGGAGGCAAAGGTCGGGGCGTACTTCCTCCGCGCGCTGCAGGGCCCCGCGTGGATCGTGCAGCACATGCACCTCGTGGCCCATCGTCTCGATCAGCATGGCCAGGGTCAGCGCGGCGTCGACGTTGTCGTCCACCACCAGGACCTTGAGGCGCTGGCCTTCGCTCCTGTGCAACTGGCTCGGTGTGCCGAGCACTTCCGGTGGCGGCGCGATGCGCGGCAGGCAGATCTCGAAGCGGCTGCCCCGGCCCGGCCCTTCACTTTGGGCGGAGACCCGGCCGCCGTGCATGTCGATGAGGCTTCTGACCAGGGCGAGACCGATGCCGAGACCGCCTTGCGAGCGATCGAGCGTGCGCTCGGCTTGCGCGAACAGCTCGAAGGCGCCCGTCAGCATCTCGGGCGTCATGCCGACGCCGTCGTCCTCCACCACCACCTTCACCAGCCCGTCGTCGACGTCCATCGCCAGCGTGATGTGGCCGCGCTCCGGCGTGAACTTGGCGGCGTTGTGCAGCAGGTTGCCCACCACCTGCACCAGGCGGTTGTGGTCTCCCTCGACGAAAGCGTGCGAAGGAGACGACTGCACGATGACCCGATGCTGGCGCTGCTCGATCAGGGGCCGCGCCTGCTCCAGCGCTTCGGACACCGCGCGCTTGACGTCGACATTCTTCCTTTCCAGCCGCACCAGTCCGCGCGTCACCCGCGACACATCCAGCAGGTCGTCGACCAGCCCCGTCATGTGCTTCACCTGGCGGGAGATGATGTCGCAGGCCCGCAAGGTCTTCGCTTCATCGCCCCTCGCCAGCTTGAGGATGGACGCAGCGGCGCCGATGGGCGCCAGCGGGTTGCGGAGCTCGTGCGCAAGCATGGCCAGGAATTCGTCCTTGCGCTTGTCCGCCAGCCGCAATGCGTCCTCGGCGGCCTTGCGGGCCGTGATGTCCACGACCACCGCGAGCACCGTCGTGAGCTTGTCCTCGTCGGTCTCGCCGGGCAGCACGAGGCGGCTGACCGTGTTGTTCACCCAGAGGATGGATCCGTCCGGGCGGAGGTAGCGCTTCTCGATCTGGAAGGCCTCTCCCGTTTCGACGACTGTCTCGAAGAGGGCCTGGTTGGCCGGCAGGTCCTCCTCGTGCGTGATGTCCTGCATCCGCAGCTGGAGCAGTTCCGCTGCCGGGCGTCCGACCATGCTGCAATAGCGCTGGTTGACGCGCAGGATGCGCCCGGCCAGGTCGACTTCGCACATGCCTGCGGCCGTCTGCTCGAAGGCGGCCATGAGATGCGCGTTGCTCTCCGCGAGAGCCTGCCGGTTCCGCCGGCGTTCCGTCACGTCGATATCGACGCCTCGCATCACGGCGGGCCGGCCATCCGGGCCGGCCTCGACCTCCGCGATCGATTCGATCCAGCGCTCCTTGCCGTCGAAACCGACGACGCGGAACTCGATGTCGAACTCGCCGGCCTTCGACGTGATCTCCGCCATGAGCCGGGAGAGCCCTGCACGGTCCCTTTCGGGGACGCACTGCGTCACCAGGTCCATGCTCGGCTCCCGGCTGAAAGGCTCCAGGCCGAGCAGCGGATAGATGCCGTCGGACCACTCCAGCCGGTTGCTGCGCATGTCCCATTCGAAGGTACCGAGCCTCGCGGCGGCTTGCGCTCGTCGCAGCCGCTCGTTCGCGGCTCGCAGGGCCTCCCCGGCTTCCTTGCGCTCGGTGATGTCGATGACCGAGCCGATGTAGCCGGCGTACTCACCGTCTTCGCTGAACCGGGGCTCCGCGAAATCGAGGACCCAGCGATAGGCGCCATCGTGCCGGCGCAGCCGGTACTCCAGGTTGAAACTCGCCTTGGCCGCGCTGGCCGCCAGGAACGTGGTCTTGGCAGCAAGGCGGTCTGCTTCGTGCACGGCGTTCGTCCAGCCGATGCCCTCCCCTTCACCAGGCGCCTGGCCGGTGAAGTCGTACCACTTTTTATTTAAAGCGATGCAATGGCCGCTCGCATCGGTGATCCACATGATCACAGCCGTGTGGTTCGCGAGGGCGCGAAAGGCCGCGGCGGCGGTGTCGGAGGTGGGAGGTGTGTTCAACGCGGGGGAAGCTTCAGGCGAGGGGCTGGACGATCCTAGCAGCCAATGCGCGCCGACA
>JAKFEZ010000129.1:0-39216 GCA_036675435.1 Ramlibacter sp.
CCACTTCCTCTTGCAGTTTCAGGGCTTCTTCGGCTTCGTCACCCAGCAGGTGCACTTCCTGCCCGCTGGCCAGGCGCCAGAGCGCCTGGGCAAAGCGCAAGGCCAGCAGCGTGAAGCCCAGCGGGATCACCAGGCGCGGAATCCACTGCTGGATGGGGACATCCTGCATCAGGATGCCGACGTCGTGCATCTTGCTGACGTACTGCAAGCCGCCCCAGGCAATGATCAGCGCGTAGGCGATGCACAGCGCGGCGGCCATGGACCCGACAATTCGCGCCGCGCGCGCTCCCAGGGACTTGACCAGCAGGTCCACCCCGATGTGGGCGCCGACCCGCACGCCATAGGACATGCCGATGAAGATGAGCCAGGCGAACATCACGCCCGTCACTTCCATGGCCCAGACAAAACTGTAGTTGAACACGTAGCGGGCGACCACCTGCATGAAGGTGACAACGGTCATCGCCGCCATCAGGAATATGACCAGAGCTTCCTCAAAATAACCAAGCCAGCGCATAGGACGAAAAAAAGGCCCGTCGCGCGGGCCCTTCCTGTGTTGGAACTACTTGTTGGACTTGAGCGCCGTGTTGATCAGGTCGGCCCCGATGTCGCCCTCGAACTTCTTCCAGACCGGCTCCATGGCCTTGCGCCACGCCGCCACGTCTTCCTTGGACAGCTTCTGGATCTTGGCCTTGCCGGCGTCGGCGATCTTCTTGCGATCGGCCGCGTTGATGTCCTCCGCCAGCTTGTTCGAATGCGCCGTGGCTTCTGCCATGGCTTCGGACAAGCCCTTGCGAATGTCCGCCGGCAGGCCGTCCCACCACTTGGCGTTGGTCACGACCATGTAGTCGATCACTCCATGATTGGTCTCGGCGATGGTCTTTTGCACTTCGTGGAACTTCTGCGAGTAGATGTTGGACCAGGTGTTCTCCTGGCCATCCACCACGCCGGTCTGTAGCGCCTGGTAAACCTCGGCGAAGGCCATCTTCTGCGGGTTGGCGCCGAGTGCGCGGAACTGCGCCTCGAGCACGTCCGAGGCCTGGATGCGGAACTTCAGGCCTTTGACGTCCTCGGGGCGGGTGAGCTTGTCCTTGTTGGTGGACAGCTGCTTCATGCCGTTGTGCCAGTAGTTGAGGCCGCGCAGACCGCGCGCCAGCATCGATTCGAGCAGCGCCTTGCCTTGTGGGCCGGACTGGAAGCTGTCCACCGCCTGCATGTCATCGAACAGGAATGGCAGATCGAACACCTGGACCTTCTTGGTGTAGCGGTCGAACTTGGACAACGAAGGCGCGATCAGTTGCACGTCGCCGAGCAGCAATGCTTCGAGTTCCTTGGCGTCGCCGAACAGTTGCGAGCTGGGGAACACCTGGACGGTGACCTTGCCGGGCAGCTTCTTTTCGGCCACTTCCTTGAACTTGAGGGCACCCTGGCCCTTGGGCGTCTGGTCCGCCACGACGTGGCTGAACTTGATCACCAGGGGCGCCTGGGCGGACGCCATGAAGGGGATGGCGACAGCGCCTGCCACGGCGGCCCCGCCCGCCAGAACCTTGCGCCGCGTAGGGTGATTGATCTTCATACTTTTGTCTCCTGGGTTGGTCTTACAAAACTCGAAGCACGTTCATTCTAGGAACGCCGGCCGAAATCCGTTTGGGGGCAATTACGTAGCCGGCGGCATTCAGCCCGGGAGTCGGCCCCATTGCGGCCGCAGAATTCATCGCGCAAGCGCCAGCAAAGGCCCGACCCGCGGCCACTGCGCCACCAGCCAGAGCCTGTTCAGCGCCGCCTGCATCTCGCCTGGCGTGGCACCGCCGCTGAATGCCGCCAGCCGCAGCGCCTTGGCCGTGATCTCCTCGCGGCTGAGCGTATTGCCCGGGTCGCCCTTGGGGTCGTCCACGCGGCCCTCGAGCACACGCCCGTCGCGGGTGTGCACCGTCACCTTGCCGATCCAGCGCTGGGGATACGCGGCATCGACCTCGGGGTCGAGTTCCATGCTGACACGATCGCGCAGCGCCTGCGTGGCCGCATCGAGGAAATGGTCGTCGAACTCACGCAGGCCGGCCTGCCTGAACCGCGCCGCCAACGCCAGCACCGTGCCCATCGAGAACTTGCTCTGGTGAACTGTTGCCGGCCGGGTGACCGGCCCGAGCACGTCGATGGCGCCCTGGTGGACGCGCGTGATCACGCGGTCCAGGTCGTCCGGTTTCAGCTCGTGTTGCTGCATCACCTGCAGCAGGGCATCGGCCGCCGGATGGGTGTGCCGGCAGCTCGCATGGTATTTGAAGGACGTCTCCAGCGTGGCCCAGCGGCTGCCCAGGCGGTCGTCGATGCGCGCAGGGTCGGCGTCGGACGACATGCCGGCGGCCATGCCCTGCGGGCCTTCGAGGATGTCGGCGGCCCCGGTGAAGCCGTCTTGTGCCAGGCTGGCCGACATCAGGCCGGCGGCCGCCGCGTGGGCCGTGTGCAGCTGTTTGCTGTCGGCGGCGGTGCGCAGGAATTCCCACAAGCCGGCGGACTGCGTGCCGGCCGAGCCGAAGGCGTGCTGCATCTGCGCCGCGTCCAGGCCAAGAAGATTGCCGGCAGCGGCTGCTGCGGCCAGCGTGCCGGCGGTGCCGGTGGTGTGAAACACCTTGTAGTGCGAACGGCCGAGAAACTCGCCGACGCGAATGCCGACTTCGTACCCGGCGACGGCGGCCGCGAGCAACTGCCGGCCGCTGGCGCCGCGCGACTGCGCCAGTGCCAGCACCACCGGGAACACCACGGTGGCAGGATGAAACACCGAGCCGTTGTGCACATCGTCCTGTTCCGCGACGTGCGACGCCGCCGCATTGGCCATGGCGGCAAAGTACGGTGAGCTGAACACGCCGCGCACCAGCAGCTCGGCGCCGCCCTCGCCGGCAGTGAGCGCCGGGCCCATGGCCGTGGCAAAGCGGGCGATCGATTCCACCGGCCGCGCGCCCTTGCCGGCCACGGCCGATCCAAACCAGTCGACCAGCAGGTCTTCGGTCTTGCGCACCACGGGGGCGGGAATGGCTTCGAAAGTCAGATCGGCGGCGAAGGCGGCCAGTGCGGCGATTCTTGAATTCATAAGGTCCCGGATAAGCGTTGGTTGGGCGTCAAATCGCTTCACTTTGCCTCAGGGCCGCGATGTCCGCGTCACCGAGGCCCAGCTCGCGCAGGATCGCATCGGTGTGCTGCCCGACGGCGGGTATGGCATCCATCCGGTAGTCGAAGCTACTCATGCGCGCGGGCGGCAGCAATGCGGGCAAGGGCCCCTGCGGCGACGCCACTTCGCGCCAGCGCTCGCGCGCGGCCAGCTGCGGGTGCGCCCACAGGCCGGCCATGTCGTTCATGCGCGCATTGGCAATCTGCGCCTGGTCCAGCCGCGCCAGCACCTCCTGCGTCGTCAGCCTGGAGAACGCCGCGAGGATGATGGCCTTGAGCGCGTCGCGGTGCTCGTTGCGCGCGGCATTGCTGTCGAAGCGCGAATCCACGGCAAGCGATGCGTCCTGCAGCACGCCTTCGCAGAACACCTTCCATTCACGCTCGTTCTGCAGCCCCAGCATCACGGTGCCGCCGTCGCCGGCCTGGAACGGGCCATAGGGATAGATGCTCGCGTGCGAAGCGGCTGTGCGTGGCGGAGGCGGCGCGCCGGCGAACGCGTAGTACATCGGATAGGACATCCACTCGGCCAGGGATTCGAGCATCGAGACGTCGATGTGGCTGCCTTCCCCGGTCTTGCCGCGCAGCAGCAGCGCCGACAGGATGCCGGTGTACGCGTACATGCCGGCGGCGATGTCGGCCACCGAGTTGCCGGCCTTGCTCGGCGACTCGGGCGTGCCGGTCACCGACAGGAACCCGGCCTCGCTCTGGATCAGCAGGTCGTAGGCTTTCTTGTCGCGATAGGGTCCGTCATCGCCATAACCGGAGATGTCGCAGACGATGAGCCCGGGATGCTGCAGGTGAAGGGTGTCGAAGCCCAGTCCCATGCGCGCCGACGCGCCCGGCGCGAGGTTCTGCACCAGCACGTCGGCGCGTGCCAGCAGCTGCTTGAGCGCCGTGAGCGCGCGCGGCTGCTTGAGGTCGAGCGTGAGACTTTCCTTGGAGCGGTTGGTCCAGACGAAGTGCGACGCCAGGCCGTTGACGCGGCTGTCGTAGGCGCGTGCGAAATCGCCCACGCCCGGACGCTCGACCTTGATGACGCGCGCGCCGAGATCGGCCAGCTGGCGCGTGCAGAAGGGTGCGGCGATGGCGTGCTCCAGCGACACGACGGTGATGCCGTCCAGCGGCCGGGCGTTAGAGGTCATGGGGGGATTGAGATTCTTAAAAGGAGCGCGGCAGGGCCAGCAGGTGCTCGGCCACGTAGCTCAGGATCAGGTTGGTGGAGATCGGCGCCACCTGGTACAGGCGGGTCTCGCGGAACTTGCGCTCCACATCGTATTCATGGGCAAAGCCGAAGCCGCCGTGGAACTGCAGGCAGGCGTTGGCGGCTTCCCACGAGGCCTTGGCTGCCAGGTACTTGGCCATGTTGGCCTCGGCGCCGCAGGGCTGGCCGGCATCGAACAGCCGGCAGGCCTTGAACCGCATCAGGTTGGCCGCTTCCACCTCGATGTAGCTTTCCGCGATGGGAAACTGCACGCCCTGGTTCTGGCCGATCGGGCGGCCGAACACCACGCGCTCGCTCACGTACTTCGTCCCCCGGTCCAGAAACCAGTAGCCGTCGCCGATGCACTCCGCCGCGATCAGCGTGCGCTCGGCGTTGAGGCCGTCCAGGATGTACCGGAAGCCCTGCCCTTCCTGGCCGATCAGGTTCTCGGCCGGGATTTCCAGGTTCTCGAAGAACAGCTCGTTGCTCTCGTGATTGACCATGTTGGGAATCGGCCGCACGGTCATGCCCGACTTCTCGGCCTGGCGCAGGTCGACCATGAAGATCGACATGCCTTCGGATTTTTTCTTCACCTCGGCCAGCGGCGTGGTGCGCGCCAGCAGGATCATCCAGTCCGAGTGCTGGATGCGCGAGATCCAGACCTTCTGGCCGTTGATCACGTAGCGGTCGCCTTTTTTCACGGCCGTGGTCTTGATCTTGGTGGTGTCGGTGCCGGTGCTCGGCTCGGTCACGCCCATCGACTGCAAGCGCCATTCGCCCGAGGCGATCCTGGGCAGGTAGTGTTCCTTCTGGGCTGGCGAGCCGTGGCGCAGCAGCGTGCCCATGTTGTACATCTGGCCGTGGCAGGCGCCGGCGTTGCCGCCGCTGCGGTTGATCTCCTCCATGATCACGGAGGCTTCGGCCAGCCCCAGGCCCGAGCCGCCATAGTCGGCGGGAATCAGGGCGGCCAGCCATCCCGCTTTCGTCAGCGCATCGACGAAGGCTTCGGGGTAGCCGCGCTCCTCGTCGATCTTGCGGTGGTATTCGGCCGGAAAGCCGGCGCAAAGCGCGCGCACGGCGTCGCGGATTTCCTGGTACTCGTCAGGAACTTGTTTGATCATCTGGCTCGCTCTTGGGTTGTCGGTTCAGTTCAGCTCGGCCGTCGCCTGCATGGTGAGCCAGCCTTCGTGGTCCTGCGCCCAGAGGCGCACGGTCTTGCCATCGCCCGCAGCCTGCGCCTTGACCTGGAACGGGTGAAGATCGAACGTGGGCCGCACGGCCTTGAACTCGAAGCGGCGCAACAAGGCGTCCGGCGAATGGCGGCGCAACAGGTCCGCCAGCAGCGTGGCGATCAGCGGCCCATGCACCACCAGGCCGGGGTAGCCCTCGACTTCGGTGACATGGCGGCGGTCATAGTGGATGCGGTGGCCGTTGAAGGTCAGCGCGGAATAGCGGAACAGCAGCACCGCGTCCGGCACGATCTCGCGCTGCCATTCGGCCTCGCGCTCGGCGGCCACCGGAGGCGGCACGGGATCGCTCTGCCGGGCCGCGGCGCGGTACACGATGTCGTGTTCCTCCGTCAGCGCCAGGCCGCGCCCATTGTGGATTTCATGGCTGACCACCACGAACAGCAGGTCGCCGCTGCGGCCGGCCTTGTGGGTCACCGACGCGATGCGCGAAACGCGGCGCACGGCATCGCCCACCACCAGCGGATTGCCTTCTTCCCAGCGCAGGCGCCCACCGGCCCACATGCGACGCGGCAGCGGCACAGGCGGCAGAAAACCACCGAGCCGCGCGTGGCCGTCGGCGCCGAGTTCGCTCTGGCGATGCAGGGGCAGGAAGTAAAGCCAATGCCACAGAGGCGGCAATGGGGCGCCCGGGGGAGTGTCCGGCGCCGGCAGGTCGAGTGTCGCCGACAGCGCCCGCACCGGCACCGAGGTGATCTCGTCGGTGATGGTTTCACACTTGCCTGCCCAGCTTTGCAGGTGGGCCAGCGTGTCAGGCTCGATCGTGCGGATCGATAAGGCGCTCATGACGCGATGGTGGCCCTTGCGCCGGGTTTGCGCTATCTGCAATTTTGGAAGCGAGCGTTCGTTTAGACTGAAGGCTGTAGATGGGTCCCCACGCTGCACGTATGCAATTCGACCTCACTGACCTGCGCCTTTTCGTGCTCACCGCCGAAGAGGGCAACCTGACCCGGGCGGCGGCGCGGCAGCACTTGTCGCTGGCGGCGGCGAGCGCGCGCATCAAGGCGCTGGAGCAGCAATCCGGGCTGGCCCTGTTCCTGCGCGAGGCACGTGGGGTGAGAATGACGCCGCCGGGTGAGGCCTTCCTGCACCACGCGCGCGGCGTGCTGCGGCAATCCGAAAGACTGCGGGCCGATTTGCTGGAATACAGCGACGGGCTGGGCGGCCATGTGCGGGTGTTCGCCAACACCACGGCGGTCACCGATTTCCTGCCCGAGATCCTGCCGGATTTCCTGGCCCGCAACCCGCGGGTGAACGTCGACCTTCAGGAAAAACCGAACACTGAGATTCCGCGCGGGGTGCTCGACAGCCGGGCCGACATCGGCATCGTGGCCGGCCCGGTGGAGACGCTGGGCCTCACGTCCATTCACTTCAGCACCGACCGGCTGGTGCTGGTGACTTCCTGCGGCCATCCCCTGGCCCGGCGCAAGCGAGTCTCCTTCGCCGAGACGCTGGAGGAGGACACGGTGGGCATGAACGAGAGCAGCACGCTGCAGACCTTCCTGGCGTCCGTCACTCAGCCGCTGGGCAAGCGGCTCAAGCTGCGCGTGCAGCTGAACAGTTTCGACGCCATGTGCCGCATGATCGGCGCCGGCGTGGGCGTGGGCATCGTGCCGGAAAGCGCTGCGCGCCGTCATCAGGAAGGCATGAGGCTGGCGCTGGTGGAGCTGACCGATCCGTGGAGCGTTCGCGAGCGCTACATCCTGGTGCGCGACAACGAGCCGCTGCCGGCCTTCGCCCGCGCCCTGGTCGACGCGATCCGCCTTCACTACCAGCCTCAGGCAGAATCGACGGCGCCATGAAAGAAGTCTGGGTCGAATCGTGGTCGCAGTTCCACCACTACATCAGCAGCCGCGACGGCTGGGCGTTCCGTGGCCAGAGCGATGCCGGTTGGCCACTCCTGAGTTCGCTGCCGCGCCGGCTGCTGCAGCACGATGTGCCGCGCGAACTCTGGCGCCAGCGCGAGGAGCGGGCGATCCGCATCTTTCGACGCAAGGCCCATGTGTACCTGCCCGACAAGTCGGCGCTGAACGACGACCTGCGCTGCCTGGCGATGATGCAGCACCATGGCGCGCCGACCCGGCTGCTCGACTTCACCAAGTCGCCGTTCGTCGCCGCCTTCTTTGCGCTGGAGCACGCGCACGGCCCGGCGGCCGTGTATGCGCTCAACACGCCGTGGATCTGGGCTGCCGGGCCGGACTTCGACCCCAGCCTGACGCGAGACGCCATCGACCCGCGGGTGCCGGGCAACTTCGAGCGGCATTTCGCCGTCAACCATCTGCCGGTGGTCTGGTTCGGCGAGCCGCGCGAGATGGACCGCCGCCTGGTGGCGCAGTCGGGGTTGCTGGTGATCCCGGGCGTACTCGACATGACCCTGGATGATCTGCTCCAGGAATATGGCCACGGGCAGGTGCTGGTGGAGCGGGTACTGCTGAGCCCACAAGTGCGGGCCGAGGCAATGCATGAGCTGTATCGCATGAACATCACCCATGCCACTCTTTTCCCCGACCTGGAGGGGCTGGCGCGCTCCATCGTGTACGAACTGGAGGAAACCTGGCCGCCGACGGATTGACGCAGCTTGAGCCGACACCGGATGACGCCGCGCGCCGATCCGCCGCAGGCGCCCGCCTGACTTGCAGCGGGGACGCAGGCCTACCGGCCAGATCGGACGCCGCCGCGACAATGAGGGGTATGACGACTCCCTATGCACAAGCAGAAGCGCAGCCGACGCGGGAAGAGATCGACGCCATTCACGAGCCGATGCTGCTCGAGTTCGGCACCTCCTGGTGCGGGTACTGCCGGGCCGCGCAGCCGTTGATCGAGCAGGCGCTGCAGCGCCACCCGAAGCTCAGGCACATCAGGGTCGAAGACGGCAGCGGCCGCCCGCTCGGCCGGTCGTTCCAGGTCAAGCTGTGGCCAACGCTGGTGTTCATGAACCACGGGCAGGAGGTGGCCCGGCTGGTCCGCCCGCGCGACGCAGCCTCGATACAGCAGGCGCTAGAGCGGATTCACCTGGCCGACGACTAGGAGTCTGGGCGGCAGAGGGATGGGCCCGCGTTGGGCCTGAAAACAGGTGGAGGCCAGGCGCGGCGCGCCGACTCCTCAGGCTTCGTCGCGAGCGTCGCGCGCCATCAGTTCGGCGACTGCGTCGCGTGGCAGCAGCTTGCCGTCGAGCAGCGCCAGCACGGCGCCGGCGATCGGCATGTCGACCTTCAAACGAGCGGCCCGTTCCACCACGGTGCGGGCCGAGTACACCCCTTCGGCGACGTGGCCCAGCGACTCGATCGCCTGCGACAGGCTGTGGCCCTGGGCCAGCAGCAGGCCGATCTGCCGGTTGCGGCTCAGGTCGCCGGTGCAAGTCAGCACCAGGTCCCCCAGCCCCGACAGCCCCATGAAAGTGTCGCTACGCCCGCCCAGCGCCACGCCCAGCCGCGTCATCTCGGCCAGGCCGCGGGTGACGAGCGCAGCCCGCGCATTCAGGCCCAGCTGCAGGCCGTCGCACAGCCCGGTCGCGATGGCCAGTACGTTCTTTACCGCGCCGCCGACCTCGACCCCGATCAGATCGTCGTTGGCATAGACGCGCACGCTGGCACCATGGAATGCCGCCACCAGGGCGTCGCGCACCGCGGACTGCTCGCTGGCCGCCACCAACGCCGTCGGCTGGCCGCGGGCGACTTCCTGGGCAAAGCTGGGCCCGCTCAGAATGCCGGCGTCCAAGCGCGGTGCGACCCGCGCCTTGATCTCGTGTCCGAGCAGGCCGTCGACCCCGTCGACGGGCGCTTCAAATCCCTTGCAGAGCCAGGCGACCGGGCCGGGATGGTTGCGCAACTGCAGCAGCATCTGGCGCAGCCCGGCCATCGGCGTGGCAATAATGGCCAGGTCGTGATCTGCGGCAAGCGCTTCCAGCCGCTCGATCGGCTCGGCGCTCAATCCAAGCCTTTGCGGCAAGGAAATACCCGCCAGGTAGCGGCGATTCTCCCGCTGGATGTTCAAGGCCTGCGCCTGGCCAGCATCGCGGGCCCACAGCGTCACCTGGTGCCGGGCGGCGGCGCTGACGGCCAGCGCCGTGCCCCAGGCACCGGCGCCGAACACGACGATTCTCATGCTTTTGGTCCGCCGAGGCCCGCAGCCTCAGACCACCGCCGGGCCGCTTCCAATCTCAAGCGGTGGTGATGATTTGCGACGGCTCGACGGCCTGCTGCTGTTCGGCCTGCTGCTGCTCGTACATGGCCTGGAAGTTGATCTCGGCCAGGTGCACGGGGGGGAAGCCGGCGCGGCTCACGATATCGGCCACGTTGCCGCGCAGGTACGGATAGACGATCTGCGGACAGGCGATGCCCATGATCGGGTTCATCTGCTCGGGCGGGAGGTTGCGGATCTCGAAGATGCCGGCCTGCTTGACCTCGACCAGGAACACGGTCTTGTCCTTGACCTTGGTGGTCACGGTGGCGGTGACGCACACTTCGTAGACGCCGTCGGCGGCCTGCGCTGCCTCGACGCCCAGCTGGATGTCGACGGCGGGCTGTTCCTGTTCCAGCAGGATGCCGGGCGAATTGGGTTGCTCCAGCGAGGCTTCCTTGAGGTAGACGCGCTGGATCTGGAACACGGGATCGGGTTGCTGGTCGGCCATGGCTTTCTTTCTGTCAATGCAAAAGCCCGCTCGTCGGCCGAAGCGGGCTGGATTTCAGGTCAGGCAGGATTATCCCGGAATACCGGAGCCGTTCAGCAAGGGGTCGAGCCCGCCGCGGCGGTCGAGGTCGATCAGGTCGTCGCAGCCGCCCACGTGGGTGTCGCCGATGAAGATCTGCGGCACCGTGCGCCGGCCGGTGATTTCCATCATCTTCATGCGCTCGTGAGGCTGGACGTCGACCCGGATCTCATCGATCTCGCCGACGCCCTTGGCCTGGAGGATTTGCTTGGCACGTATGCAGTAAGGGCAATACGCGGTGGTGTACATCTTGACGGACTGCATTGCTTCCATAGTCGAGGGTTGTGCAAGGCCAGGCCGGCGCTCGCAAGTCAGGCTTTCTCGACAGGAAGGTTAGCCTCTTTCCAGGTTTTCAGCCCGCCGCCCAGCACTTGAGCCTTCTCGTAACCGAGTTTTTTCGCCGCGGCCAGCGCCCGGTTGGCACGAGCGCCGTTGGGGCAAACCAGGATCAGGGGCAGCGTCTTGTTCTTCACCACCTCGGGCAACCGCTGCTCGAGTTGCCCCAGCGGCACGTTGCGCGCGCCCCCCACGTGGCCGGCCGCGTACTCCTCGGCCTCGCTCACGTCCACCACCACCGCCCGCTCGCGATTGATCAGCTGTACGGCCTGGGCCGTGGACAGGCCGGAGCCGGTGGCGCCTTGCACCACCGGCCACAGCAGCATGGCGCCGGAGGCAAAGGCCACTGAAATCAGCATCCAGTTGTCGATAAAGAAGTTCACGTCTTTCCTTGTGTTCTGAGGCAGGTCAACCCGCGATTCTAAAATGGCGGGTTCCCCACCGCATCCACAGGCCCTGCTCCATGTACAAACTCGTGCTGATTCGCCATGGCGAATCGACCTGGAACCTCGAAAACCGCTTTACCGGCTGGACCGACGTGCCGCTGACGCCCACCGGGGTCGAGCAGGCCCGGACCTCCGGGCGCCTGCTCAGGCAGGAAGGCTTCGACTTCGACCTGTGCTACACCAGCGTGCTCAAACGCGCCACCCACACCCTGTGGCACTGCCTGGACGAGATGGACCGCACCTGGCTGCCGGTGGTGCATTCGTGGCGTTTGAATGAGCGTCACTACGGTGCGCTGCAGGGCCTGAACAAGGCCGAGACCGCCAGGAAGTACGGCGATGCCCAGGTGCTCGCCTGGCGCCGCAGCTACGACGTGCCGCCGCCTGCCCTGGAACCCGGCGATGCGCGCGGCGAAGCCGGCGACATTCGCTACGCCCGGCTCGCGCCCGGCCAGGTGCCCCTGACCGAGTGCCTGAAGGACACCGTGGCGCGCGTACTGCCGTACTGGCACGAGTCGATGGCGCCGGCCATCCGGGCCGGCAAGCGGGCGCTGGTGGCCGCGCACGGCAACTCGATCCGGGCGCTGGTCAAGTACCTGGACGACATATCGGACGATGACATCGTGGGGCTGAACATCCCCAACGGCATCCCGCTGGTATACGAACTTGACGAGGCGTTGAAGCCCCTGCGGCACTACTATCTGGGCGATGCCGAAGCTGTCGCTCGGGCGGCGGCGGCCGTGGCCGGCCAGGGCAAATCCGCGTAAACGGAAGGTAAACCCCGGGACTTTTCCACAAACAGCGGTTCCACCCCGGAACCCTGGCGTGACTGTTGCGTCATACGCCATTCGCAGGTGTATATTTTGGTCACCAAGAGGACTGGATTCTTATCAAATGAGCCACAAACTTAAGATTGCCGGCTGGATTTCCGTGGGCGCTCTGGCCGGCGCACTGACGACGGTCTCATTGCAGACGGTTGCGCGCGGCTCGCTGGCGCCCCTTCCACTGGAAGAGCTGCAGCAGCTCGCCGCGGTGTTCGGCATGGTCAAGAGCGACTACGTCGAGCCCGTCGACGAGAAGAAACTGATCACCGACGCCATCTCCGGCATGGTGGCCAGCCTCGATCCGCACTCCCAGTACTTCGACAAGAAGTCGTTCAAGGAATTCCGGGAAGGCACTTCCGGGCGCTTCGTCGGCGTCGGCATCGAGATCTCCCAGGAAGACGGGCTGGTCAAGGTGATCTCGCCGATCGAAGGCTCGCCGGCTTTCCGGGCCGGGCTCAAGCCGAATGACCTGATCACCAAGATCGACGATACCGTCGTCAAGGGCCTGACCCTCAACGAAGCGGTGAAGCGCATGCGCGGTGAAGCCAACACCAAGGTGATGCTGACCATCTTCCGCAAGGACGAGAACCGCTCCTTCCCGGTGACCATCACCCGCGAGGAGATCCGCACCCAGTCGGTGCGCGGCAAGGTGATGGAGCCGGGCTACGGCTGGATTCGCCTGTCGCAGTTCCAGGAGCGCACCGTCGAGGACTTCGTGCGCAAGGTCGACGAAATCTACAAGGCCGAGCCCAACCTGAAGGGACTGGTGCTCGACCTTCGCAATGACCCGGGCGGCCTGCTGGACGCGGCTGTGGCCATCTCCGCGGCTTTCCTGCCGGAGAACGTCACGGTGGTGTCGACCAACGGCCAGCTGGCCGAGAGCAAGTTCATCTACAAGGCGGCGCCCGAGTTCTACCAGCGCCGCGCCGGCGCCGACCCGCTGCGCCGCCTGCCGGCCGCGCTGAAGACCGTGCCGCTGGTGGTGCTGGTGAATGAAGGCTCGGCTTCGGCCAGCGAGATCGTCGCCGGAGCGCTGCAGGACCACAAGCGCGCCACCGTCCTGGGCAGCCAGACCTTCGGCAAGGGCTCGGTGCAGACGGTGCGCCCGCTGGGTCCCGACACCGGCCTGAAGCTGACCACGGCGCGCTATTACACGCCCAGCGGCAAGTCGATCCAGGCCACCGGCATCGTGCCGGACATCCTGATCGATGAGTCCGAGGAGGGCAACGTGTTCTCGCTGCTGCGCACGCGCGAGGCCGACCTCGACAAGCACCTGGGCAACGGCCAGGGTCCGGAGGTGAAGGATCCGCTGCGCGAGAAGGCGCGCGAGGAAGCTCGCAAGCGGGCCGAGGAAGAGGCCAAGAAGCCGGTTTCCGAGCGCAAGCCGCCCGAATTCGGCACCGAAAAGGATTTCCAGCTGGCGCAAGCCCTGAACCAGCTGAAGGGCCGGCCGGTGCTGATCAGCAAGACCCAGGTGGTCGAGCGCAAGGACGAGAAGAAGGAAAACTGACGCGGGCTGCCCGCCTGCGACGCCTCCCGGAGCCGCTGCGGGCTCCTCGAAATGCCAGCCCTCGCGCTGGCATTTTCATTTGGCCGACAATGGCCGCATGACGGACGATCAGCTGCTGCGCTATTCGCGCCACATCCTGCTGGAGGAACTCGGCATCGAGGGCCAGCAGCGCCTGATGGCGGCCCATGCGCTGGTGATCGGCGCGGGCGGTCTGGGCTCGCCCGCGGCCCTGTACCTCGGCACGGCGGGTGTCGGCCGCATCACCCTGGTCGACCACGACCGGGTGGACCTCACCAACCTGCAGCGCCAGATCGCGCACAGCCTGGCCCGGGTGGGCCAGCCCAAGGCGCTGTCCGCGCGCGAAGCCATTGCCGCCATCAACCCCGAGCCCGAGGTGCGCGCCATCACCCTGCGGGCCGACCCGCGGCTGCTGGATGAGCTGGTGGGGCAGGCCGACGTGGTTCTCGACTGCTGCGACAACTTCGCGACCCGCCAGGCCATCAACGCGGCCTGCGTGAAGCATGGCAAGCCGCTGGTGTCGGGCGCGGCGATCCGCTTCGACGGCCAGCTGGCCGTCTACGACACCCGCGACGACAGCTCGCCTTGCTATGCCTGCGTGTTTCCGCCGACCGACGAGTTCGAGGAAACGCGCTGTGCCACCCTGGGCGTTTTCGCACCGCTGGTCGGCATCATTGGCGCAGTGCAGGCGGCCGAGGCGCTGAAGCTGCTCAGCGGCGCCGGCACGCCACTGGCGGGCCGGCTGCAGATGGTGGATGCGCGGTCGATGGAGTGGACCGAGCTGCGGGTGCCGCGCAACGCCGCCTGCCCGGTGTGCTCGCAGCGCCCGTCGCGAAAACCCTGACCAGCGCGCCGATCCTGCGCACCGGTCCTGCCGCACCGAGGGGCTATTGGCAGCAGCGCGGCTCAGGCCCGCGCCAACGCTTCCAGCTGGCCGAGCAAACCGGGCGCCAGCGCCAGTCCCTGCGCCCGCGCCTGGCGCTCCAGGGCCAGCCGGCGCTCGCCGGCCAGCCGAACGCCGTCATCCAGCAGCATTTCCTGGATCACCGATTCGACCCGGTCGAAGTACACCTCGCTGCCGGCCAACGCCGCCGGGTCGATCAGGATGAACGCCTGGCCGATGCCCGGCGCGTTGCCTTCGTCGACGAAGAACGATGAAGCCTCGAAGCCGAAGCGCGCCCCGGTGAGGGCCACCACCAGCAGCTCGACGATCAGGGCCAGCATGGCGCCCTTGGGACTGCTGGCCGCGCCCATGGGCAGCATCGACCCCTCCAGCGCCGCCTGCGCATCGGTGGTGGGCCGCCCCTGCCTGTCCAGCGCCCAGCCCAGCGGAATGGGCTGGTTCTGCCGGGCCGCCACCATCACCTTGCCGCGGGCCACTTCAGACAGCGACAAATCGATCAGCAGCGGGTCATGGCCGCGCCGCGGGAATGCCGCCGCCACCGGGTTGGTGCCGAAAATCGGATGGCGCCCGCCGGCGGCCGGCATGGCGGCCGGCGTGTTGGCGAAACCCAGGCCGACCAGCGAGGACGCGGCAGCCGGGCGCAGGTGATCGACCAGCACGCCGGCGTGGTGGCTGCCCGCCACCCCGGCAAAGCACACACCGAGCTCGCGCGCCACGCCCATCGCTTCGCGCACCGCCAGTTCGCAGGCGGGGAAGGCCAGGCCGCCGGCGGCGTCCACCAGCAGCGCTGCCCCCTTGCGCTGGGCTACAGAAGCGGCCGCGCCACCGTTCGCTCGGCCGTTGCGCAGGTGGGTGGCGTACTGCGCGACCCGGGCCAGGCCGTGCGAGGCAATGCCCTGCGCCTCGGCCAGCACCAGCGCGCGCGCTGTGCTGAGCGCCATCGCCTCGTGGGCGCCGGCCGCGCGCAGTGCGCGGCTTGCCAGCTCGATGGCTTCGTCGCAGGCGAGCAGCGCCATCAGGCAGATTCGTAGAGCCGGGTCAGCACGAACTCGCGGTGGCCGAGCGCCTCGGCGGCCGTGAGCCGGCCGTTCGCGGTGCGCAGCATCGACTCGAGCAGTTGATCGCCCGCCTGGTCGAGCGTGATCTCGCGCTGGAGCAGGCGCGAGGTGTCGACGTCGATGTGCTCGCTCATCAGCCGAACGGTGCGGGGGTTGGCGCAGATCTTGATGACCGGCAGGATCGGGTTGCCGATCACGTTGCCCTGGCCGGTGGGAAAGAAATGCACGGCATAGCCCGAAGCGGCGCACAGCGTCACCATCTCGGCCGCGGCGCTGGACGAGTCCATGAACCACAGGCCCGGGTGGGTCGGCGTCTCGGCCTTGTCGATCACGCCGTCCACGGTGCACCGGCGGCCGATCTTCTGGATGTTGCCCAGGGCTTTTTCCTCGATGGTGGTGAGGCCGCCGGC
The DNA here is from genome assembly GCA_036675435.1 of Ramlibacter sp. Lineage (GTDB taxonomy): Bacteria > Pseudomonadota > Gammaproteobacteria > Burkholderiales > Burkholderiaceae_C > Ramlibacter. Next base: position 15,819 of record JAKFEZ010000129.1, read on the forward strand.
GATGTTGCCCTTGGTCGGCTGCGAATCCGACAGGTCGCTGGTCTTGTGGCGGTCGATCACCTGCTGGTAGCGGTCGAACATGAACATGAACTTCTCGCGCACCGCGTCGTTGGCGCAGCGCGCCGCCACGATGTGCTCGCCGCCGGTCAGCTCGGTGGTCTCGCCGAAGCACAGGTAGTTGCCCAGCGGATGCAGCTTGTCGAAGGCGTTGCCCACCGTGGGGTTGGCGCCGCAGCCCGACGTGGTGTCGGACTCGCCGCACTTGGTGGAGACCCACAGCTCGGCGATGGCGCAGTGCTCGCGCTGCTTCTCGCTGGCCCATTGCACATACTCGCGCGCGGCCTTGCTGGCCCGCATGATGGTGTCGTGGTCGCCGTGACCCTCGATGCCGAAGCCGCAGACCGGCTTGCCAGTGGCGGCGATGCCATCCACCACCTTCTTCGTCCAGCCGTCCTCGATGCCGATGACCACCACGGCGGCCACGTTGGGGTTGCAGCCGGTGCCGATCAGGGTGCGGAAATGCAGGTCGAGGTCGGCGCCGAACTGCAGCCGGCCGTAGGGGTGCGGAATGGCCATCGCACCCTTGATGTTGTGCGCCACGGCCTCGGCCGCCGCATTGGACAAGTCATCCAGGGGCAGGATGATGACGTGATTGCGCACGCCGACGCGGCCGTTCTCGCGGCGAAAGCCCAGGAAAGTGGTGTCGTTGTTGATGATGGACATGATGATTTACCAGCGCTTGGTCTTGATGTTGTGCACATGGGCGTGCTGCCCGGCCTGGATGGGCGCCACGACTTTGCCCATGTCGATGCCGTACTTCACGGCGGTGTCGCCCACGGCCATGTCCTTCAGCGCGATCTTGTGGCCGATCGGGATGTCCTGGCGCGCGACCAGGCTGACCATCCGGTCGTCGTCCATGACCCAGCCGCTGAGTTCGGCGCCGGCCTTGACGCCTTCGACCACCACCACGGCCACCGTGTCCTGTGGAGCATGCAATACGAAATGAATCACTAGGGTCTCCTGTGTCTCGAAGCCGCTCAGTTTTCAGCAGCGCCCCGCGGCTGTCAACCAACTCATATAGATGACTGGCCGCCCCGCGGCTACACTGCCGCGGTGAAAGCACGAACCTCCTCGCACGGGCTGCAGCCGCTGGCCGCCGGCGGCCCCGGCCCACTGTTTCGCCAGGCCCGGCGCGAACTGCAGCGGCTGGTGGAGAGCGGCCGCTATGCGCCGGGCCATGCGCTGCCCAGCGAGACCATCATTGCCACGGCGCTCGGCGTGAGCATCGGCACGCTGCGCAAGGCGGTCGACGAGCTGGTGCACGAGCACGTGCTGGTGCGCAGGCAGGGCAAGGGCACTTTTGTCGTGCTGCACAACGACGACCGGTTGCTGTTCCAGTTTTTTCATGTCGAACCACGCGGCGAGTTTCCGGCCTCCGATGAGGTGCAGCAGCGCGACAATCCGCAGGTGGAGTGCGTCGGTTTCCTGCGGGCCCGTTGCGACGAAGCGGAGGCGGCGGCCCTGCGGGTGCGGCCCGGCGATCTCGTGGTGCGCATCGACAACCGGCTGTCGCTGGCCGGGCGGCCGGTGGTGCACGACCGCCTGGTGGTAGTGGCGCAGACCTTCAAGGGGCTGACCGAGAAACGGTTCCGGGAGCGGCCCAGCACCATCTACAACCTGTACCAGACCGACCATGGCATCACGGTGCTGCGCGCGCGTGAGCGAATCCGGGCGCGCAGCGCCAGTCGCGAGACGGCGCGCATCCTCGGCGTCGCCGTGGGCGCGCCGGTGCTCGAGGTGCATCGGCTGGCGCTGACGTTTGGCGACCGCCCGGTGGAATACCGCATCTCGACCATCGACACCGCGGCGCACGACTATGTCAGCCTGCTGTCCAGGCCTTGAGCGCAGCCCGCGCGCTACTGGCCGTAAGGCGTGCCGGGCGCGCCCGGGGCATGCGGCTGGGCGGCCGGCGCCGCGGCGCCTTGCGGGCGGGCTCCCGGCTGCGCCTGCGAGGGTTGCGCCGGGCTACCCATGGCGCCGGTGCCCTTCTGCTGCGCCCGCGACATCGCCTGCGTGCGCGCCGAAATGTCGGGCGATGCGCCCGCGCGCAAAATGCCGGCGCAGTTCGCATCCTCGCCCGGACCTGTTTCCACGGTTGCGGCCAACGCCAGCAGAGGATTGATCGCGCCCAGGGCCAGCGCCAGCCCGGCGCGGCCCGCCAGCGCAGCCTTGTCCGGCCCGGCCTGCGGATCGCCCAGCGTGCCTTTCACCTTGAGGGGCGAGCGCAGGCTGAGAATGCTCGTGTCCTTGGGATAGGGCCGGAAGTACAGGTCGAGCTCCTCGGTGTCGAAACTCACCGTGCCCTGGCCATACACCACGGTATCGACGGTATCGAGCACCAGCGCGCGGCTCGTCATCAGGCCGTCGTTCACCTCGAACGCGGCGGCCACGCAGCGAACCGGCACGTTCAGGTCGCCCCGCAGCAGGAACTTGATGATCTCGCCGCCGTCCAGCCCGCCGATCTCCAGCAGGAGGTTGCTGATCTGCCCCTTGCCCATCAGCAGAGCCACGTTGCCGGACGAAGTGGCCAGCATCTGCGCCACGGAAACGCCTCGCCCCTTGAGATCGATGTCGCCATGGATCTTGCCGAAGCTCGTGCGGGTCAGCTGCACGTCGCGAAACATCTTGCTCAGTTCGAGCGCCTTGACATGCAGGCGCACCTCGGCGGCCACCGGCTTGCTGTGGCCATCCACCCGCATCTTTCCCGTCACCGTGCCACCGGCGATACCGAGGTTCAGCGGATCGAGGTTCAGTACGCCGTCACGCAGGCGCACGCCGACCGACATGCGCTCCAGCGGCATCTTGCCGGCGTTGGTCACCTTCGCCGCGCTATAGCTCACTTCCGAGTTCATGGCGTTCAGCCGTGTCAGATCAAGCCGGGTCGTGGGCAGCACCTTGTCGTCGGCACCCGCCTTTGCCTTGGATTGCCGGGACTGTTCTCGCGGACGGCTCGCCTGGCGATCAGCAGCCGCCACGCGTGCTGCCGCCTTGCCCGCCGGAGCCTGCTCGGGCAGGCCCACCAGCGGCGCAAGGTCGTTGAAATCGAGCCACTTGGACTGGAGCTTGCCTGCAAGGTGCGGCACTTTCTGCGCGCGGTCGTAGGCCAGTTCGCCGGCCAGGTCGGTGTTGCCCAATTTTCCGTCGATGCCGCGCAGGCGCCAGACCTCGCCCTGCTTGGAGAGGTGCCCCTGCAGCGCATAGCGCGGCGTCGCCGGCAACACTACCCCCACCAGCTTGTAGAGGTGCGCCAGGTTCATGCCGCGCAAATCGAACGCGGCGTCGGCGCCGTCCAGTGTCGCCAGGCTCGCGATCGCGCCGCGCGCGCGCAGGGTGGTGGCGCCGGCCGCGGCTTCGATCTCGATCGGAAAAGGATTCTGCAGGGGCGCGCTCAGGTACAGCACGTTGCCGGTGCGCCCCTTGGCGGTGAACGGCTCCTTCTCCCACGTGCCCTTCGCGCTGAAGCTCAAAGGCATGGCGGTCGAGGCCGGCGCGCCGGGTGACGCTGCGACTGGCGCGTTGCGGTCCGCCGCGGCCGGCGGCAGGCCCAGCGGCCCGTCGACGGCGAAATCGGCCGCGATGTCGGCGCCGTGTTCCGTCGCTACGAAGCGGACACTGCCGCGATCGACGACCAGCGCGCCGATGTCCGGAAAATTCTGCGGGTCGCCCGTGTCCCGTCCGAGCGCCCAGCTACGCCGTCCATCCGGCTCCAGCTGCAGCCCCAGCCGGGGTTCGCGCAGCTCGATGCGCGGCAACACGATGCGCCGTTGCAGCAGCGGGAACAATTCGATGTGGATTTCAGCGCCCTCTGCCTTGACCAGGTGCGGGTCTCGTGCCCATTCCGGATTGGCGAACTCGATGCCGTCGGCGAGGATGCGCGTCGTGCGCCCCAGCTTGACCTCGAGGTGACGCGTGATCTCGAAATGGCGGCCGGTTCTCTCGCTGACGTAGCGGTTGAGCGGGCCGCGCAGCAGATCCCAGGGAAAGAACACCAGCACCAGCGCGAGCAATGCGGCAAGCGCCGCCAGGCCCACCAGCACCTTGACCCACAGCGGACGGCCGCGGGCGCCGACGGTGGTGCCGCCTTCACTCATGCCGCCCCGTCAGCGGCCCCGCCCCGCCGGTTCCTGCTGGACCCAGGGCCGCGCCGTCTCGAGCAGATGGGTCAGCAGCTGCACCGTCGTGACGTCGCTCGTCACGCTGTCCCCGGAGGGCGCGGGCTCACCCAGAGCTACCACCCCGGCGGCCATCAGTGTGCCGAAGAAAATCATGGCCGATTGGATCAACAATTTCATTGCGACAACCTCTGGCCGGGCCCGTCCTAGCCTGTTTCAGGCGAGTGTGCACGGTAAAAAAGTGTTGCGTAGTCAGTGCCGCCCGTCAGGTGTTGTCATCCGTGGCCTACAAGCCCAGCGTAGGAAACATCCTACGCATGAGCAGTGGCCCGACTGGCAAAATGAGTGACGCGCGGGGATACAACGAGATACAGTTCCTGGTCAGCGGCTCGCCATTTCCAAACCCGCCATGCCTGGTCGTCCACTGTGGAATTGAGAACCTATATCGTCGAAGACAACGCCACGATCCGTGAGAACCTGATCGGAACGCTGGAAGAACTGGCTTGCATCAAGGCACTGGGATGGGCTGAGACCGAAAGCGAGGCAAAGCACTGGCTCGCCGGCAACGACGCCCAGTGGGACCTGACCATCGTCGACCTGTTCCTGAAGCAAGGCAGCGGGCTGGGCGTGCTCGAAGCGTGCCGGGGCAGGCCGGCGTGGCAGCGCGTGGTGGTCTTGAGCAACTACGCCACAAACGACATGCGCAAGCGCTGCGCACAACTGGGCGCCGATGCGGTGTTCGACAAGTCCAATGAGATCGATGCGCTGGTGGAGTACTGCATCGAGCAATGCGAAGCGCCGCGCCCCGGCGCATGAGTGCCGTGAACGCGGTGGCCGCCCGAAGCGGCTCAGTCGATCAGCTTGTTCTTCAGGGCGTAGTAGGTGAGATCGCTGTTGGAGGCGAGGCTCATTTTTTCCATGAGCCGCGTGCGGTAGGTGCTCACGGTCTTGACGCTGAGCGACAGCGCCTTGGCGATGTCGCCGGCCGTCTCGCCCTTGGCGAGCTTGAGGAACACCTGGAATTCACGCTCGGACAGCTGCTCGTGGGGCGCGCCGCCTTCTTTTCGATTGAGCTGCTGGGCCAGCAGTTCGGCGACCGCGGGGGAAATATAGCGCCGGCCCAACGCGATGGTGCGGATGGCGTTGACGATCTCCATCGGCTCGCATTCCTTGTTGAGGTAGCCGCTCGCGCCCTGCCGGATCAGGTTCATCGCGTAGTGCTCCTCGGGGTAGCCCGAGAGGATGAGGATGCCCACGTCGGGCGCCTTCGCCCGGATCATGCCGAGCGCGTCGATTCCGCTTTGCCCGGGCATCGACAGGTCCATCACCAGCACATCGAGTTCAGTGGTGCGAACCAGGTCGATCGCTTCGCGGCCGCTCGCGGCTTCGCCCACCACCCGCAGGTCGACCTGTTCGGAAAAGAACTGCTTGAGTCCCGACCGCACAATGGCGTGGTCATCCACAATGCCGACTTTGATCATGTACGTTTGCCTTCAGATGTCTGTTCGAATCCCATTGTGCCCAACTTTCGACTGAAAAGCCCTACGCTTCCATCATGACTATTTTCCATCTTATCCACAGCCAGAAGTTTTCCCGGTGAGATTCATGCCTTCGTTCTCGATGCCCAAGATGGCGATCAGCCTCGCGCTGGCGCTGTTGGCGTCCCTGATCCTGGTCGGCATCAACGAGACGGGTTTTCGCCAGTCGACCAAGGCCCTGGATGACATCGCCGAGGCCTCGCGCACCCGCGCCTCCCTCAATCAGGTGCTGCAGCACGTCCTGGACGCCGAGACCGGCTCGCGCGGCTACCTGCTCACCGGAGACCCCCGCTACCTCGAGCCCTACAACGCGGCGGTATCGGGGATAGGCGAACAGCTGGACGGCCTTCGCGTCATTTATACGCCCAGGGCCGACGAATTCAATACCCTGGCGCAGCTGACCCGCAACGTGCAGCGCAAGCTGGCTGAAATGGACCTGTCGGTGCGCATGCGCAAGCAAGGCAACGAGGACGCCTGGAAGTTCGTGCTGATGACCGACGTCGGCAAGGAGCACATGGACGCCATCCGCGAGCAGGCCGGCAAATTGATCACGGTTTCGGCGGCCAAGATGCAGGCCAGCCAGGAGCAGGTCCGCCGCTCGCTCTTGCTGTCTCGTCTGGGAATCGCCGGTGTCGCGATGGCCGCCCTGCTGGCCTTCTACCTCTATCTGCGGCAGAGCACGGCGCTCAAGCTCGCCGGCGAGGAACAGCAAGAGGTGCTGCAGCAGGAGCGCGACCTGCTGGAGCGGCAGGTGCGCGAGCGCACCGCCACCCTGGCCGAGCTGGCCACCCACCTGCAGCAGGTACGCGAAGACGAGCGCGGCCACCTGGCGCGCGAACTGCACGACGAGCTGGGCGCGCTGCTCACTGCCGCCAAGCTCGATGTGGCGCGGCTGAAGTCGCGGCTGGGCACGCAATCGACGCCCGAGGTGCTGCAGCGGCTGCAGCACCTGACCGAGGCGCTGAACAGCGGCATCGCACTGAAGCGCCGCATCATCGAGGACCTGCGCCCTTCCTCGCTGTCCAACCTGGGCTTGACCGCTTCTCTGGAGATACTGGCGCGCGAGTTCTCCGAAAGCTCCGGCATCGAGATCGCGACCGGGTTGGAGCAGGTGGAACTGGATGAGTCGCGCCAGCTCACGGTGTACCGGCTGGTTCAGGAATCACTGACCAACGTCGGCAAGTATGCCGAGGCCAGGCAGGTGGAGATCAGCGTGCGCAACTACGGCAACCACGTCGAGGTCGACATCAAGGACGACGGCAAAGGCTTCAACGTCAGCGACATCCGGCCCTCGACCCACGGGCTGGCCGGCATGCGCCACCGGGTCGAGGCCGCCGGCGGTCGCTTGAAAGTGCACTCCACGCCCGGCAAGGGAACGCGCATTTCCGCCGTCCTGCCCAAGACAGTCGCCGCCCCCGTGGCGGCCATTGCGGCCTGAGGTTGCTGGCCCCCACGCGGCCGGCGGTGGGGCCTGATGCTGTCTGAGCGCCCCTTTCCAAAACATCCCCTCCAGCCGTCAGCCGGGTCCTACAGGAACCCATCTCCCCTACCGACAAACAGTCAGGCCAGCCGCTGATCAACAGCGCGGCGCTGCCCGGCTTAACCTAGCGGCAGGCGTCTTGCCCCGTTGGGGCCGGAGCTTCAACCCCCGGGGCCCGCCCGCTGGAGATCGGCATGTTGCACTACGCCATCGTGTTCCTGGTGATCGCGCTGATCGCGGCCCTGTTCGGCTTCGGTGGCATCGCCGCGGGGGCAGTCGAAATCGCGAAGGTCCTGTTCATCGTCTTCGTGATCATGGCCGTGGTCGCTTTCGTGATCGGCCTGGGGCGCAAGCGCTGACGCTATCCGGATTCGTTTCGTTTGCAGGGCGTGTGCCCTGTCCCACCACCAAAGAGAGGAACAGACAATGACCAACACCAAATCGCTCCGGACCGGAACATCGGGCTACTCCGAGGAAGCCCGCAGCGCCACCGAACATGCGCTCGAAAGCACCCGCGAGTTTGCCAACCAGGCCTTCGAGAGGGCCGGCGAAAAAGTGCGCGACTTGCGCTATGGCGTGAAGGACCTCGCCAGCCGCAGCGCCACCAGTGTCGGCGACTATGCGCACGCGACCACCCGCTACGTGGCGGAGCAGCCGGTCAAGTCGGCCCTGATCGCGGCCGCCGTGGGTGCAGCCGTGGCCGCCCTGGTGCTGGCCATGCGGCGCAACAGCGACCGGCGCTACTACTGATCCCGGCACGAGAGGCACGGCCATGGTCCATCCTATTTTTTCAGTGTTGATCACTCGGCCCGAGCTGGTCGTGGACCACGTCGCCGGTTATGCGGCCCTGGTGCAGGAAGAAGCTTCGAGCGTCGGCGTTCAGGTCGCCAAGCGGGCGATCGCGTGGGGCGTGGCGGTCATGGGCCTGCTGGTGTTCCTGGTGCTGGCCGGCGTTGCGGTGATGCTGGGCGTGATGCAGGGCGGCTTCCACTGGATTCTGGTGATCGCGCCCGGCGCGGCGCTGGCAGTGTCCGTGGTGGCCTGGAACGTGGCTCGCCAGAGCCTGCCCGCCAAGGCATTCACCGAGCTGAAGGCGCAACTCGACGCCGACGCCCAGGCCCTGCGTACGGTCGGAGCGCGCTGATGAGTGAAGTGCTGCAATGAATCAAGAAAGCGGCGCCTCGAGGGGCGCCATGGCTGCAAGAACAACAAGGAGATGGCATGGGCGACGCGGCTGAAAAACTGGCCAGGACACGGCTGGCGATCGTGGATCAGATCCAGCGCCGCGACCGCAAGGCCACGAGCCGGGACGACTCCCGCGGCGAAGAGCCGTCGGCCTCCGAAGATGCATGGGAGGAGCCATACCCGGATGGGGGCGGACCGGCGAGCTGGTTCGCGCACGCCAAACATGCCGCTCTTGCCTGGTGGCGCCATCATCCGGCCCACCTGGGGCTGGAGCTGGCGACGCCTGCTTTGTCGGCCTATGCCCGCCGCAAGCCGGTCCAGTTCCTGGGAATTGCGGCCGCCGTGGGCGCGGTGGCGATGGTGGCGCGACCCTGGCGCCTGATTTCAGCGACCGGGCTGATAGTCGCCCTGGTCAAGTCGTCGCAACTCTCCAGCGTGATCATGTCGGCCATGTCGGCTGCTGACTTCCAGAAGGACCACACACCCCGCAGATGAATGAATGCAAGCCGGAGGCGTGGTGCCGTCGTCCGGGGAGCTTTTAGGGAAAGCTTCGGCACCGTCAACCAACGATCAACTCAAGGAGAACCTCATGAAATACACAAGAGCCATTGCATTCGCACTGCTGGCGGGCGCCACGGTGGTCACCACCGGCTGCGCCGTGATTCGCGGGCAGGAAACGCCCGGCGCCTATGTGGACGACGTCGCCATCACCACCGCTGTCAAGGCCAAGTTCGTGGAAGACAAGACCGTGGACGCAGGCGCCATCAAGGTGCAGACGCTCAACGGCACGGTGCAGCTGTCGGGCTTCGCCAAGTCCAGTGCCGAAAAGAGCCAGGCCGAGGCCTTGGCGCGCAGCACCAAGGGCGTGCGCCAGGTGAAGAACGACCTGTCCGTGCGGCCCTGACCGCGAGGGCGCCGGCCGTATGCCGGCGCGAGCATGAATCACGAGGCAGGCGCCGGGCGCCTGCCTTTTCGCTTGTGGAGGCCAGGATGAGGACATTCCGCTGCGACCATTGCGGACATCCGCTTTTCTTCGAAAACGTCCAGTGCCTGCAATGCGGCAGCGCGCTGGCCTTCCTGCCGCATCGGCTGGCCCTGTGCGCCATCGAGCCGGTGCCGCAGCAGGACCAGGGACTGTGGCAGCGCAAGACCGCCCACAGGCGACCGGGCATTCACCGCCAATACCGGTTGTGCCGCAACCATTCGGAGCACCAGGCCTGCAACTTCGCCATTGCGTCGAGCGACCCCAATCTGCTGTGCGTCTCGTGCCGCCAGACCCGGCTGCTGCCCGACCTGTCGCAGCCGGGCAACCGTGAGCGCTGGTACCGTATCGAGGTCGCGAAGCGGCGCCTGTTCTACACGCTGGCGCAGCTGCGCCTGGTAACAGTCGAACCCACGGCGGGTCGGCAGGACGGCCCGGTGTTCGAGTTCCTGGCCGACCTGCCCGGGCAGCAGGTGATGACGGGCCATTGCGAGGGCGTGATCACGCTCAACATCGCCGAGGCCGACGACACCGAGCGGCTGCGGCGCCGAATCGCGCTGCACGAGCCCTATCGCACTCTGCTAGGACATTTGCGGCACGAGTCGGGGCATTTCTACTGGGATGCGCTGATCCTGAAAGCCGGGCGCCAGGTCGCCTTCCGCGAGAAGTTCGGGGACGAGTCCCTCGATTACCGCCAGGCGCTCGATGCCTACTATGCTGCCGGCGGCGCATCCGCCGGCTGGCAGTCTTCCCATGTCAGCGGCTACGCCACCGCGCACCCCTGGGAAGACTGGGCCGAAACCTGGGCGCACTACCTGCACATGGTCGATCTGCTGGAGACGGCTTCATCGTTCGCAACGCGCATGGTCGTGCCGGGGAACGAAGCCGAGGAGGTGGAGGAAGTCACCAATCCGTTCGAGCAGCGCAACGCCCCGGATTTCGACGCCCTGGTCGAGCAGTGGGTGCCCCTCACCCTGCTGCTCAACAGCCTGAACCGCAGCCTGGGGCAGGACGACGCCTATCCGTTCGCCCTTTCCTCGCAGGCGCTGGACAAGCTGCGCTTCGTGCACGACGTGATCCATGCCGCGCCTTCGCCGGACGGTCAAGCATCCAGCGAAGGCGGACAGGACATCAGCTCGCCTTGATGGTCAGCTGGTTGTTGACCGAACTCACCCCCTGCACGCTACGGGCCACTTCGCTGGCCCGCGCCCGCGCCGTGGCGGACGGCGCCGGCCCGCTCAGGGTGACCACGCCATTGCGGGTGTCGACGTCGATCTTGATGGCGCTCAGATCCTTGTCGGTCGCCAGGCTGGCGTTCACCTTCGCCGTGATCGTGGCGTCGTCGACTTTTGCGCCTGCCGAGGCGCCCATGGCGCGCGTGTCGTCGGCCGCCTTGTCCGCGGCTGCTCCGGCTTTGGCGGTGGCATCCTGGGCGTTTTTCCTGGCATTGGCGCCAGCCTGGTCCGTGCGGCTTACCGCCGAATCCCGTGTCTGGCCGACCGTCGGGTCCCCGGCGCGGTCACAGGCGCCCAGCGCCAGCAGCAGCGCCAGCGAGGACAGCGTCGCCAGGGTTTTGCCTTGAATCGATTTCATGAAGTGATCCTTTCGCATTGTTGAGCGTGGCCGCGTGGCCCGCTAAACCAATCTAGGTGGAGCCGGCCATGTCCGGCGGTCGGAGCACTCCTAAGCACGCGTAGGACAGAAGTCACTCGCTTGCCGAACCGGCCCCTACATCGCGCTCCATGTCGCGCAGGATGCGGTCGAGCCGGCTCGACAATTGTTCGGTCGTCAGTTTCTCCCGGAAGCGCTCGACCATCAACGGCAAACACATCGGGCTCGGGTGGCGCAGCTGGGCAAACACCAGCGTCTTGCCCTGGATTTTCGACAAGGTGGCCCGCAACCTGGAGATTTCGAGCTCCTGGCTCAGCACTTCGCTCTGGGCCTGGCCGAGCAACAGGTTGCCCTGGTCATATTTTCGGAACACCTCGAAGAAAAGGCCGCTCGAGGCCTGCAGCTGGCGGGTGCTCTTGGGCTGGCCCGGATAGCCCTGGAACACCAGCCCGGCCACCCTGGCGATCTCGCGGAAGCGCCGCTGGGCCAGCTCGGTGGAGTTGAGCGAAGCGAGCACGTCCGCCAGCAGATCCTCGGTCGAGAAGACCGTCCTGCCGGTGACCGGCTCCAGGTCGAACGCATCGGCGCTGACCAGCTCGAAACCATAGTCGTTGACCGACATGCTGAAGGTATTGGGCCGCCCCCGGGCCAGCCGCCAGGCCAGCAGGCTGGCCAGCCCCAGGTGGACATGCCTGCCGGCAAACGGGTAGACATACAGGTGGTGGCCCTCGCGCGAGCGAAAGGCCTCCACCAGCAGCGTTCCGGGCGTCGGAATGCGCGACAGGCGCGCCTGCGTCTGCAGCATCGGCCGCGCTGCTTCCAGCTCGGGTTCCTGGAAATCGCCTTGCGCGCCCCTTTGCATCATCTCCAGGACGGCGTCGCCCAGCTCGGTGGACAGCGCCATCTTGCTGCCCTGCCAGGTAGGCACCGTGCCTTTGTTGCGGGCCGCCTTCCGGACGTAGGCAGCCATGTCGCGCACGCGGACGAACTCGAGCAGCTTGCCGGCAAAGAAGAAGCAGTCGCCCTGGCGCAGGCGGGCGATGAAGCCTTCCTCGATCGTGCCGATGTTGGCGCCGCTCATGTACTTCACCTGCATGGCGGCGTCGCTCACGATGGTGCCGATGCCCAGGCGATGGCGCTTGGCGATGCCGCGGTCGCGCACCCGGTAGACGCCCTCCTCGTCCAGGGCGATCCGGTGGTAGTCGGGATAGGCCGTGAGGCTCTCGCCGCCGCGCTCGCAGAACGCCAGCGCCCAATCGAACTCCTCGCGGGCCAGATTGCGGTAAGCCCAGGCGCCGCGCACTTCGTCGAACAGCTGCTGCGCACGAAAGCCGCCGCCCAGGGCGATGGTCACCAGGTGCTGCACCAGCACGTCCAGGGGTTTGTCGGGTGACTGGCGCTGCTCGACGCGCCCGTCACGCACGGCCTGCCGCGCCGCGGCGGCCTCGATGATTTCCATTGTGTGCGTGGGCACCAGCGTCAGGCGACTGGCGCGGCCCGGCGCATGGCCGCTGCGACCGGCGCGCTGCATCATCCGGGCCACGCCTTTGGCCGAGCCGATCTGCAGCACCCGCTCCACCGGAAGGAAGTCGACGCCCAGGTCCAGCGACGAGGTCGCCACCACGGCGCGCAAGCTGCCGTCTTTCAGGCCCTGCTCCACCCATTCGCGCGTGGCCCGGTCCAGCGAGCCGTGGTGCAGGGCGATCTGGCCCGCCCAGTCGGGCCGCGCTTCCAGCAGCAGCTGATACCAGATCTCGGCCTGCGAGCGCACGTTGGTGAACACCAGCGTGGTGCCCGATTTGGCGATCTCGTCCACCACCGGCTGCTGCATGCGCGCGCCCAGATGGCCGGCCCAGGAATACTTGCCGGGGTCGGGCGGGATCAGCGTGTCGATGACCAGGTTCTTGTCGATCTTGCCGCGTACCAGGCAGGGCGTCATGTGCGCTGCGAGTCCGGGATGACACAGGACATGCATCGCCTCTTCGAGGTTGCCCAGCGTCGCGCTCAAGCCCCATGCGACCAGGCCCGGGTTGAACTGCCACAGCCGCGCCAGCGCGAGTTGCGCCTGCACGCCCCGCTTGCTGCCGACCAGCTCGTGCCACTCGTCGACCACCACGTAGGCCACTTCGCGCAGTTCTTCGCGCGCATTCTCGCGCGAGAGCATCAGGCTGAGCGACTCGGGCGTGGTCACCAGCACCGTGGGGAGCCGCCGGTCCTGGCGAGCGCGCTCGGCACTGGCCGTGTCGCCGGTGCGCTGGCCAATGGTCCAGGCGGGCGCCAGGTCGGCCAGCGGCTCGGTCAGCGCCTTGGTCGTGTCCGATGCCAGGGCCCGCATCGGCGTCAGCCAGATCGCGCGCAAAGGTTCGGCGCTGCGGCCGGGCGGATGGCGCAGCAGCAATGCTTCCAGCATGCCGAGCCAGACCGCGTAGGTTTTGCCGGACCCAGTGGTGGCATGCAGCAGGCCGCTGCGGCCCTGGGCCACCGCGTCCCAGACCTCGCGCTGGAAAGCGAACGGCTTCCAGCCCCGGGCCGCCAGCCAGGCCTGCACTTGCGAGCCGCGGCCGGCCATCCTTCAGCCGAGCACCGGGCGGACCCGGGCTCCGCCGCGCCGCCGGTCCGCCTTGGGCAATTGGGACTGGGTCGCCAGCGCATCGGCGCGGGCCTGCAGGCGTTCGAGCATGTCGTCGAGCAGCGCGATCTCGCCCACCTCCAGCACGCCCAGCAATTCGTGGTGGATGTGCAGGACCTGCGGGAACAGCGCCTCGAACAGGTCCCGGCCCTCCGCAGTCAAGGCCAGCGAAGCCTGGCGCCGGTCGCCGGGCCGGGTCTGTCGCCGCAGCAGCTTCTTGGCCACCAGCGAAGTGATTGCCTTGGAGGTGCGCGCACGGTCGAGCTGGGCGCGCCGCGCCAGCTCGGAAGACAGCAGGTTTTCTTCGCGTGCCAGCAGCGCCAGCAGCAGCCATTCGCGGCGCGTTATGCCATACCGGCCCTCGCACAGGCGGATCACGGGCCCGCCGCCGATGGCCAGCAGGCGGCTCAACCGGAACAGCAGCACGTCGTCCAGCGCGGCAGGCCGGCCCAGCCGGGAGGAGCCAAGGGGCATAGGGTTTGCGCGGGGAATGATTGATTAGAACAATCGATTGTGCGGGGTCTACAGTTGCCGTGCAACGGTCCGTCCACGGGCCCCACAGGAGAATTCATGAACTTTCCCCACCTGCTCTTCGGCCTGGCCGCAACCGTCGCTATGACCGGTCCGGTTGCCGCGCAAGCCCCGGCCTGGCCCACCAAGCCGGTGAAGATCCTGGTGGGCTCGCCACCCGGCGGCCCTTCCGACATCACGGCCCGCCTCTTCGCCGAGCACCTGGGCAAGCGCGTGAGCCAGCCGGTGCTGGTGGAGAACCGCCCCGGCGCGGGCAACAACCTGGCTGCGGGCATCGCCGCCAAGGCCGACCCCGACGGCCACACCTTGGTGCTCAGCCCCGATACTGTGCTCACCGTCAACCCGCTCGTGTACGGCAACCAGAATTTCGATGCGCGCACCGACCTCCTGTCCGTCTCGGTGCTGACCAGCTTCTCGCAGATGCTGGTGTGCCATCCCGCCGCGGGCGTCAAGACCGTGGCCGACCTGGTGGCCAAGGCGCGTGGTGCCAACCTCACCTATGCCTCCGGCGGTCCTGGCGTGCCGGGGCATCTGGCCTCGGAGATGTTCCTGCAGACCGCTGGCGTCAAGATGCAACACATCCCATATCGCGGTCCGTCGCCGGGCACGCAGGCCGTGCTGGCCGGCGAAGTGACGTGCGGCTTCCTGGCCACGCCGACGGTGCTTCCGCACGTCAAGGCCGGCAAGCTCGACGCGCTGGCTGTTTCTTCGATCACGCCGTCGGTGCTGGCGCCGGAGGTACCCACCCTGGCCGCGGCGCTGAACAAGCCGGGCCTGGACGTGAGCTTTCGCCTGGTGCTGCAGACGGCCAGGGACACGCCGCCCGCGGTGGTCCGCGAGCTGGAACGCGCCGCCATGGACATCATGAAAGAGCCGGCCGTGCGCGCGCGCCTGCGGCTCTCGGACCTCACGGCCGAGGGCTCGACCAGCGCGCAGGCGCAAGCGGTCATGAAGGCGGAAATGGCCCGCTGGGAACCGCTGGTCAAGCGCCTCGAGCTCAAAGCCAATTGACTTCCAAGGAGAGAATTACCATGCAACGCCGCCTGCTGATCACCTGCGCCGCCCTCGCCGTCTCTGCCCGGGCCTTGCCGGCCCTGGCCCAGGAGACGTGGCCGCAGCGTCCCGTCAAGTTCGTCTGCAACTTCCCGCCCGGAGGGCCCCTGGACCTGCTGGCCCGGGCCGTGGCGGAATTGCTGCAACGCGACTTGAAGCAGCCTTTCGTCGTGGAGAACAAGGCCGGCGCTGCCGGCAACATCGGCGCCGACTTCGTTGCCAAGTCGCCCGCCGACGGCCACACGGTGCTGTTCACCATCGACTCGACCTCCACCGTCAACCCGCACATCTACAAGAGCATGGCGTTCAAGCCGACCGACCTGCAGCCGGCCGTGATCATCAGTTCCTCCGGCTTGCTGGTGGGCGTGCATCCTTCCAACGGCTTGAAGTCCATGTCCGATCTGGTCGCCATGGGCAAGGCCAAGGGCGTCAACTTCAGCAGCGCCGGCAACGGCAGCCCCGGCCACCTGGCCGCGGAAATGGCCACCGAAGCCACGGGCATGAAGATCACGCACGTGCCCTACAAGGGCAATGCCCCGGCCGTGCAGGCGGTGCTGGCCGGCGAGGTGACAGGGGGCGTGCTGGCGACGCCCGGCATGCTGCCGCACGTGAAGGCCGGCAAGGTCACGGCGCTGGCCGTCACCAGCAGCAAGCGCTCGATCCTGGCGCCTGAAGTGCCCACGGTCCGCGAGGCGGGCGTGCCGCAGCTCGAACAGGAAGTGCTGTACCTGGCCATGCTGCCGGCGGGAACGCCCGCGCCGCTGGCGCAGGCCATCCAGAAAGCGATCCTGGGTGCCATTGCCAAGCCGGAGTTGAAATCGCGGCTCGGAACGCTGGACATGCATTACGAGGGCACTGCGGGCGAAGCGGCGACACGGCGGCTGGCCGAACTGTCCGACCGCTACGGCAAGGTGATCCGGGCCACTGGAATGAAGGTGGAATGACCGCCGTGAAACGTCCCAACATCATCTTCATCGTCGCCGACGACCTGGGCTATGCCGACCTGGGCTGCTATGGCGGCCGGGCTCCGGTGTCGCCGGTGCTCGACGGGCTGGCCGCCAACGGCCTGAAGTTCACCCAGGGCTACGCCAACTCGCCGGTGTGCTCGCCCACGCGATTTGCCCTCATGACGGCACGCTACCAGTACCGCCTGCGCGGCGCGGCGGAAGAGCCGATCAACAGCAAGAGCCGCGGCAGCACCACGCTGGGCCTGCCGCCCGAACACCCGACCCTGCCTTCGCTGCTCCAGGAGAGTGGCTACCGCACTGCGCTGATCGGCAAATGGCACCTGGGCTACCCGCCCTCCTTCGGCCCGCTGCGCTCGGGCTACGAGGAGTTCTTCGGCCCGATGTCGGGCGGCGTGGACTACTTCACTCACTGCTCGTCCACCGGTGCACACGACCTGTGGTTCGGCGAAGAGGAGCAAAGGGAGGAGGGCTATCTCACCGACCTGCTCTCTCGCCGCGCCGTGGACTACATCGAGCGCATGGCGGGCCAGGACTCGCCGTTCTTTCTCAGCCTGCACTACACCGCGCCGCACTGGCCGTGGGAAACGCGCGACGACGAGGCGCTGGCGCAGGAGGTAAAGGACAACCTGTTCCACCTGCATGGCGGCAACATCCACAACTACCGCCGCATGATCCAGCACATGGACGAAGGCATCGGCTGGGTGATGGACGCGCTGCGCCGCAAGGGATTGGCCGACGACACCCTGGTGGTCTTCACCAGCGACAACGGCGGCGAGCGCTTCTCCGACAACTGGCCGCTGGTAGGCGGCAAGATGGACCTGACCGAGGGCGGCATCCGCGTGCCCTGGATAGCGCATTGGCCGGCAATGATCGCCGCTGCGGGCGTGAGCCGGCAGCATTGCATGACGATGGACTGGTCGGCCACCCTGCTCGATGCCGCCGGCGCGGGCGCCCATCCCGAATATCCGCTGGATGGCATCTCGCTCATGCCGGTGCTGCGCGACGCGGGGCACAGCTTCCCGCGGCCGCTGCACTGGCGCATGAACCATCGCGGGCAGCGGGCGCGGCGCGAGGGCGACTGGAAGTATTTGCGTGTCGATGGCCATGACTACCTGTTCGACATTCCCGCCGACGAGCGCGAGCGCGCCAATCTCGCAGCCCGCGAGCCGCGACGCCTGGCCGCCATGCGCTCGGCATGGGAAGAGTGGAATTCCGGCATGCCGGCGATTCCCGCAGACGCGACGGTGAGCCTGGGCTATTCCGCCCGGGACATGCCACAGCGATGACACGGCTGGGCCACGGCATACTGCGGGCATGACCGCCCTGTCCCGATGGCTGCCCTTCCTGAACTGGCAGCGCCCCGATGCGGCGCTGCTGCGCAATGAGTTCGTCGCCGGGCTGACCGTCGCGCTGGTGATGGTGCCCCAGTCGGTCGCCTATGCGGGGCTGGCGGGCATGCCCCTGATCACCGGGCTGTACGCAGCGCTGCTGCCGCCGCTGGTGGCGGTGCTTTTCGGCAGCTCGACCCGGCTTTCCGTCGGTCCGGCGGCACTGACCTGCGTGCTGATCACCGCCTCGCTGTCAGGACTGGCCGAGCCCGGCAGCCCGCAGTGGGTGATGCTCGCCGTGTGGCTGTCTCTTCTGTCAGGCCTGATCCAGTTTGCCCTGGGCGCCGGCGGCGTGGCCTGGATGCTCAACCTGGTCAGCTCGCCCGTGATGCTCGGATTTACACAGGCCGCCGCCCTCTTGATCATGGCGTCGCAGTTGCCGTCTTTTCTCGGCTTGCAGGGTCCGCTGCATTCCCTGCTGGAGCGGCCCCAGTTCGACCTGGCCGCGCTGGGATTCGGCGCCGCCAGCCTGGCGCTGCTGGTCGCAGGCAAGCGCTTCGCGCCGCGTTTGCCGATGGTGGTGCTGGTCATGGCGGGCGCCGCGGCCACCAGCCGCTGGACCGGCTATTCCGACCAAGGCGCCATCATCGGCGCCTTGCCGTCCGGCCTGCCGTCCCCCTACTGGCCGGGGCTGCCCGGCTGGGACGTGCTGGTCGCGCTGCTGGTGCCGGCCATGGTGATCGCGCTGGTCAGCTTTCTCGAAACCGCCGCCAGCGCCAAGATCGAGGCGCAGCGCGAAGGCAAGCGCTGGAACGACAACCAGGACCTGCTGGCCCAGGGGCTCGCCAAGCTGGCCTCTGCGTTCTCCGGCAGCTTTCCCACCAGCACTTCTTTCTCGCGATCGGCCATCACCCTGTATGCCGGCGCCAAAAGCGGCTGGTCCACGGTGGCGACGGTGTTGTTCGTGCTGCTGGCGCTGCTGCTGCTCACCCCTCTCCTGCGCCATGTGCCACGCGCCGTGCTGGCGGCTGTGGTGATCGCGGCCGTGGCCGGCCTGATCAAGCTGCGCGCGCTGCCGCGCCTGTGGCAGATCGACCGGGTCGAAGCCTTCACGGCCTGCGTCACGTTTGCCGTCACCCTGCTGGCAGCGCCCCGCATCTACTGGGGCGTGCTGGCCGGCGTGGTGATGGGCCTGTGCCATTTTCTCTACCACCGCCTGCACCCACGCATCATCGAAGTCGGGCTGCACCCCGACGGCAGCCTGCGCGATCGCAACCTGTGGCGGCTGCCGCCCCTGGCGCCGCACGTCTACGCGCTTCGCATGGACGACGAGCTCGACTTCGCGTCGGCGAGCGCCTTCGAGCGCAACCTGATAGAGCATCTGGCGGCCGACGCCGACGTGCGCCATGTCTGCCTCTTCGCCCAGCCCATCAATCGGGTCGACGCCACCGGCGTGGAAGTTTTCAGCCAGCTGCGCAGCAATCTGCAGGCGCGCGGCATTGCGCTGCACATCAGCGGCATCAAGCTGCCGGTGGAAAAGGTGCTGCGCAAGGCCGGCGCGCTGGAGGACGGCCCGCTGCTGCACATGTACCGCACCGACGCCGAAGCGCTGCTGGCCTTCGGGCGCCTCAGTCCTTGACAGGGTGGGCGCGCCCGCTTGCCGTCACGCCGTGACGATCCATCCCTCCAGCGGGTCGAGCTGCGCCGGCAAGCCATAGCTCGGCGCCCCCTCTCGCTGCGCCCACGCGGCCTGCACCAGGCAAAGGACCGCGTCCAGCCGGTCGCCGCTGGCGTCTTGCACCAGGGCGTCGCGCTGGGCGTGCGTGAGTTTCAGGCGCAGGGCCAGCCGGGTCTGCCCCAACTCCAGGGCAGTGAGCAGGTCCTTGCGCGCGATCAGCCGATCCGGCGTCTGCCGCGACTTCTCGTCGCTCTTGTAGCTGCGCCGGCCAATCAGTTCGCGCGCCAGCAGGCCCGGATAGGCCTCCAGCGCCACCCGATTCACGTCGCCGGCATGCAGGCCGGGAATATGCACCCCCGCCGCCAGCAGCAGCGGCATCGCCGCGTGCAGCATGTAGGCCACGGGCGGATTCACCCACTTCATCGACGGGCTGGAGCCGGCCTGCTTGTCAAAGGCGCGATGGGCGAACTTGGCGCCGGCCGGCCGGGCGTCGCAGAACGCAGCGAACTGGCCGCGGATGTCGGCGCGGCTGAGGCCTGCGTAATGCGCCATGCAGTCGCGCCATTGCGCCGGCCATCCCAGGTGCTCCACCAGCTCGCGCGGCAACCCGAACGGAAAGTCGAAGCCCCCGACCCAGGGGCCGGGCTGCGCCAGCCAGTGCGCAAAGCCCGCCAAGGTTTCGAAGGTCTCGATCTTCGCGAGCGTCACCCGGCCGCCACTTTCGCCGCCGAAGGCCAGCACGATCGGCTTGCGGCGGCTGGGACTGCTGGAAAAATCGCAGCCGGCGAGCGCCGGCCGGCTGGCACCCGGCAAGCTCAGACGCGGCCGCAGATGGCAGCGGTGGCCATCAGGTCTTCGAGCAGCGCCAGCGAGACCTTGCCGGACAAGGCGTAGGGATCGAGTTCGGGCTTCTCGGAATACTTCAGCAGCAGCGCATGGTTCTGCTTGGACAGGTTGACCTGCCCCATGCTCCAGCCGCCGAAACGGCGCTCGAAGATCTCTTCGTAGTGGAGCAACGCGACGTCCTTGTGGCGCGCGTCCCGCTGGATATGGCCGAACAGCTCGCTGATCTGCATCCGGCCGCCCTCGATCGCTTGCAGGAAGATGCCGCTGCCATAGCAGAGGATGCCGGTGATGCCGCTGACGGGATTGTGCTGGCGCGACTGCGACAGGATCGATTCGATCGCCTCCGGCCGGCTGTCCACGGCCCGGCTGGCATAAAGGAGTCTGACGAGCATGGCTAGGCCTCTCGACGGTAAGAGTTCATCATTTGCGTCCCGGTATGAGCGCCAGGAATTCACGGCGCAGCGCGGAATCCTTGAGGAAGACGCCTCGCATCACCGAGTTGATCATCTTGGCGTCCATGTCCTTGACGCCGCGCCAGGCCATGCAATAGTGGCTGGCTTCCATCACGATGGCCAGGCCGTCGGGCTGGGTCTTGTCCATGATCAGGTCGGCCAGCTGCACCACGGCCTCTTCCTGGATCTGCGGGCGGCCCATCACCCACTCGGCCAGCCGCGCGTACTTGGACAGGCCGATCACGTTGGTGTGCTCGTTGGGCATGATGCCGATCCAGACCTTGCCGATCACCGGGCAGAAGTGGTGGCTGCAGGCGCTGCGCACCGTGATCGGGCCGACGATCATCAGCTCGTTGAGGTGTTCGGCGTTGGGGAACTCGGTGATGCTGGGCTGCTGCACATAGCGGCCCTTGAACACTTCGTTCAGGTACATCTTGGCGACGCGGCGGGCCGTGTTGTTGGTGTTGTGGTCGCTGGTGGTGTCGATGATCAGGCTGTCGAGGACGCCTTGCATCTTGACCTCGACCTCGTCGAGCAGCTGCTCGAGCTCGCCGGGCTGCACGAATGCCGCAATGTTGTCGTTGGAATGGAAGCGCTTGCGGGCGGCCTTGATGCGCTCGCGGATCTTCACTGAAACGGGCGTGCCGGCGTCGCCGTCGGCTGCGGTCATGGCGTCTTGGGCTTTCATCAGCATGCGAAATGGTAACACTCCCCGCCCCGCGGAGCCATCACAAGGGTTTTGCCGGCGCGCCTTTTGCAGACACGCTCGACTGCTACAACTTCAATAGCGCCTCCAGGTCCTGCAGGGTATTGGCCTCGTGCAGCGGCTTGTCGGAGCGGATGCGCAGCATGCGCGGAAAGCGCACGGCGATCCCGCTCTTGTGGCGGGGGCTGCGGTTGATGCCCTCGAAGCCGAGCTCGAACACCAGCGACGGCTTCACGCTGCGAACGGGGCCGAATTTTTCGATCGTGGTCTTGCGGATGATGGCGTCGACGCGCCGGAACTCCTCGTCGGTAAGGCCCGAGTAGGCCTTGGCGAAAGGCACCAGCCCAAGCGCGTCCGGCGCCGGCGGCTCTTTGGCGGCACTTGTAGCCCCCACGCTTGCGGCAGTAGCCGCTGCGCTGCCCCCCGAGGGGGCCTTCGCGCCTTGGGGCTGCCCGGCGGCACTCATCGCTTGCAGCACGGCGTCGGCTTCCTCCTTGTCCCGCGGCGGCCGGTTCCACACGGCAAAGGTGTAGTCGGTGTAGACCGAGGCCCGCCGGCCGTGTCCTGCCTGCGCATAGACCAGCACGCAGTCGATCGTCATCGGCTCGATCTTCCATTTCCACCAGCCAAAAATGGGGTCGGATTCCAATTTCGACGCAGGCGAATTTGGACTCTGACCCCGTTTTTGGCGGCCGGTGCCGTAGGCACCGTCCATGCGCTTGAGCATGAAGCCCTCGACGCCGAGCTCGCGCGAGCGCTGCCGCAAGCGGGCCAGGTCCTGCCACGAGCCGTGCGACTCGATCGGCGAGATCTTGAACCCGGTGCCTTGAAGCAAGGCCTCGAGCCGGGCACGGCGCTCGCGCTGCGGCAGACTCCGAAGGTCCTGTCGGTCCTGTTCCAGCAAGTCGTAGGCCATGAAAGTGACGGGCGCGTCGGCCAGCACCTTTTTAGTCAGCGTCTTGCGGCCGATGCGTTGCTGCAGCAGCGAAAACGGCGCCGGCCGACCAACCAAAGTGCCCGGCGGGCCGGCCGGCTGGTCTTGCCAGACCATGATCTCGCCGTCCAGCACGGTCCCGTCCGGCAGCTGCCGCGCCAGCGCCTCGACTTCCGGAAAGCGCTCGGTTACCAGTTCCTCGCCGCGCGACCAGATCCAGACCTGGCCGGACCGCCTCACGATCTGGCCACGAATGCCGTCGTACTTCCACTCCACCTGCCAGTCCCCCACCGGTCCAAGCCGCGAGGAGAAGACTTCGAGTGGCGCGTCGAGCTGGTGAGCGAGGAAAAAGGGATACGGCTGGCCCTCGTCGCGCGCCGGCGCTTCCCCTTCGGCAGCGGCCCGGATCAGCGCCTGGAAACGCTCGACCGAAGGCATGACCTTGCCATCGGTGTACCCCATCATCCGCTGGGCCACACGCTTGGCGTCCACGCCCGAATGCGCCGCCAGCGCCCGCTGCACCAGCAGCTTGCTCACGCCGACGCGAAAGCCCCCGCCCACCAGCTTGGTCAGCAGGAAGCGGCCCTGGGTATCGAGCTCGCGCCAGTACGAGGTGACCCGGGCCGCGATGTCGGTCGGAGCCAGCCCGCGCAAGGGCAGCAGTCGCTCTTCCACCCACTCGGCCAGGCCCACGTCGGTCGGCTCGCCGTCGTCGGGCAGCACCAGGGCAATGGTTTCGGCCAAGTCGCCGACAGCCTGGTAGCACTCGTCGAACAGCCAGGCCTGGATGCCGGCCAGCTGGCAGGCCAGTGCAGCCAGCTGCGACGTGGGCACCACCTGGCGCGGCTTGCCGCCGGAGAGAAAGTAGACGGCCCACGCGGCGTCGCGCGCCGGCGCCTGATCGAAATAGCGCTGCAGAGCTTCCACTTTGGCGTTGGTCGACGTCGTCGCATCGAGCTCGGCAAACAGGTGGGCAAAGCGTTTCACGGGCTGGGCGCCTCCACGTCCGCCTCGACGGCGTCGCCGCCGTATTCGGTTTCGAAAGCGTCGGCCTGCAAGCCCTGCTCGGACAGGTAGCGCACCAGCACCGGCACGCTGCCATGCGTGACGATGATGCGCTGTGCGCCGGTGGCCGAGATCGCGCTCATGAGGCCGGGCCAGTCCGCGTGATCGGACAAGACAAAGCCGCGGTCCCAGCCGCCGCGCCGCCGCGCGCCGCGCAGTTGCATCCAGCCGCTGGCAAAGGCGGTCTGCGCATCGCCGAAGCGGCGCATCCAGGGGCTGGCCGCCGCGCTCGGCGGACAG
>JAKFEZ010000090.1:0-8697 GCA_036675435.1 Ramlibacter sp.
CACCGCCCCGATGTCAGGTGCCAGGCTGCGGTCGTGCATCATGGCCGACGATACCGAACGTACCAGTTGCAGCACGCCTTCCAGTGCAGCGGCGCTTTTCAGCGGCCGCAGAAATTCGATACCCTGGGCCGCCGTCAGCAACTCAATGGCCACGATGTACTCCGTGTTGCGCAGCATGGGTTGCAGCCGGCGGGCCGCGAAGGTCGCCATGCTCACATGGTCTTCCTGGTTGGCCGAGGTGGGCAGGCTGTCCACACTGGCCGGATGGGCCAGCGACTTGTTTTCTGACGCCAGCGCGGCGGCGGTTACGTGCACGATCATGAAACCCGAATTCAGCCCGGGCTCGGGCGTGAGAAAGGCCGGCAGGCGCGACGCCACCGTGTCGACCAGCATGGCAATGCGCCGCTCGGTGATGGCGCCGATTTCCGCGATGACCACGGCCAGCGCATCGGCAGCCAGCGCCACCGGCTCCGCATGAAAATTGCCGCCGGATAAAAGCTCCCCCCCGACGTGGCCTGCGGCCACCTCCCCCTCAAGGGGGCGGCTCCTGTGGCCCGGCAAAGCCGGTTCCACGGCCCCCGCTTGCACGGCAACTTCCTGGGTGGCAAACACCAGCGGGTTGTCGGTGACGGCATTGGCTTCACGCATCAGCACCTGCGAGGCATAGCGCATCTGGTCCAGGCAGGCGCCCATGACCTGCGGCTGGCAGCGCAGGCAGTACGGGTCCTGCACCCGGTCGTCGCCCTCCAGGTGGGAGCGGCGGATTTCGCTGCCGACCATCAGCGCGCGGTAGGCGGCGGCACAGGCTATCTGCCCGGGCTGGCCGCGCACGGCGTGAATGCGGGGGTCAAACGGGCCGTCGCTGCCGCGCGCGGCGTCGAGCGTGACCGCCCCGGAAATCACGGCGGCTTCGAACAGGCGCTCGGTCGCCAGCAGGGCGTCGAGGGCCAGTGCGGTGGAGACCTGCGTGCCGTTGATCAGGGCCAGCCCTTCCTTGGCCGACAACTGTATTGGCGCCAGCGAGGCCTGTTGCAGCGCAGCAGCGGCGGGCAGGCGCTCGCCGCGATAAAACACCTCGCCTTCGCCAATCAGCGGCAGGCACAGATGCGCCAGCGGCGCAAGGTCGCCGGAGGCGCCGACCGATCCCTGGCAGGGGATCACCGGCGTCAAGCCCTGGTTGTACAAGGCCAGCAGCAGGTCGATGACACACTCGCGTACGCCCGAAAAGCCGCGCGCCAGGCTGGCGGCCTTGAGCAGCAGCACCAGCCGCACCACCCGCTCCGGCATGGGCTCGCCCACACCGACGGCATGCGAGCGCAACAGATTGAGCTGCAGGGTATTCAGGTCGGTTTGGGCGATGCGCTGGTTGGCCAGCTTGCCGAAACCGGTGTTCACACCATAGACGGCGGCGCCGCCCTGCGCGGCCTGCTGGACGAGCTGGGCGCTGGCACGAATGCCGGCGGTGGCTGACGGATCGAGGGTCAGCGACTCGCTGCCTGCGTGGATCTGGCGCAGTTGCGCCAAGGTTAAAAAGCCTGGCTGGATGTTCATGGGTGACTCATTGGCAAGCAGTGACAGCGGGAGGGGAGGTGCCGTGTGGGCATTACCTCATTCGGGTTTGATGTTCTTTTGCCGGATCACTTCGGCCCAGCGCACGGTGTCGGCCTGAATGGTGGCGGCGAGGTCTGACGGCTTGCCGGCACCCGGCGTCATGCCCAGCGCGGCCAGCTTGTCCTTCAGTTCGGCGCGGGCGAGGAGGCGTGTGGTTTCCGCGTTGAGCCGGTCAATCACCGGGCGCGGCGTGCCGGCGGGCACCATCAGCGCATACCAGGACACGGCCTCGAAGCGGGCCAGGCCCTGCTCGGCAAGGGTCGGGACTTCAGGCATGACCGGCGAGCGTTTGAGGCTGGCCACCCCCAGCGCGCGCAGCTTGCCGCTCTGGATGTGGGGCAGCACCGAGGACATCTGCGCGAACATCATCGACACCTGGCCCCCGAGCAGGTCGTTGAGCGCCGGCCCGATGCCCTTGTAGGGCACGTGGAGCAGCTGCACCTTACTCTGCAGCGCGAGCAACTCGCCCGCCAGATGCGCCTGGCTGCCGGCACCGGGCGAAGCGAAGGACATCGCATCGGGCTTCTGCGCAGCCAGGGCCAGCAGTTCCCCCAGCGAGCGTGCCGGCACCGCCGCATTCACCACCAGCACGTTGTCCACCGTGGCCAGCATGGACACCGGCGCGAGATCCGAGGCCTTGTACGGCAGGTTGGGGAACAGCGTGGGATTCACGGCGATATTGCCCAGGGGCACGATTGCCAGGGTGTGGCCGTCCGGCGCGGCCTTGGCCGCCTGCTCAATGCCAATGTTGCCGGCCGCGCCTACCTTGTTGTCGACCACGGCCGGCTGGCCGAGGGCTTCGGAGAGGCCCTGGGCCAGGATGCGGCCCAGCACGTCGGTCGGTCCGCCGGGTGGAAAGGGCACGATCACATGCAGCGGCCGGGACGGATAGGTTTGCGCCAGCGCGCCGAAGGATGCCGCCGCCATCAACAGGCTGACCAGCAGGCTGAACAGTGCCGGCAGAAAGAAGGGAAAGCGAAAACGGCGCATCAGAGTTCCTCGAAAGGGATGGTGGCCGCAGCGGCCATGGCCGCCAGGGGCTGGTAATCGGCGGGGTCGGGCACCGCGAAGCCCGCCAGCAGCAGGTCCTGCATAAGCGGCGCCAGTTCCGGCGCCGTGGCCGTCGCCAGCAGGGCCGCGCGCAGCCGCGCGAGTTCGCCTGCGGTCAGGGCCGCGGTGGCGACCAGCGGGGGAATCGGCAGCGCCGGGGTGCTCGCGATTGTGCGCACCTGGGCGGCAAAGTCCGGCTCCCGCTGCCGCAACAGGTCGTGGTAGTAGCTGTCCAGCGGGCCCACGTCGATGCGGCCCTCGGCCAGCGCCTCGATCACGCCGCGGGCATGGATCAGCTCGCCCACCGCCCGGCGGTACAGCCGCGGCCGGTCGGCCGTGCGGTAGCGCTCCAGGTAGTGGCGCGGGGCCACGCCGCCCGACATCGAATCGGCCAGCGTGTAGCCCAGCACGCCGCCGAAGGTGTCTTCGAGCGTCCGGTAAGGCGCGCCGGTGCGCACCACGATGTCGGTGAAGTACACCGGCCGGCCGCCGTAGCGGGCCGGTGACGGCAGCGGTGCCGCGACCAGCGTGGGCCGGACTGCGCGTTGCGCAAAGGGCAGGCCGCACATCATGGCCAGGCCCAGGTCATCGCGATCCCACAGCGTTGACAGGGGCGCCGGCGCGTCGTAGTCGATCACGTCCCACGGCAGGCCGGCCCGGGCCAGCACCCAGTCCAGCAGCTGCTTCCAGTCGGCCTTGACCGATGGGGTCGCCGAGTACATGCGGGCGTTGGCCACCGGCAGGGAGGCGGCGGGTGATGTGCTGATGGCGTTCATGGCAGCGCGGCGGTGTGTTGGGATGCCGGTGTTGTGGGATTCAGCGAAAGCGCAGCTGTTGCCCGAGGTTCATGCGCTTGGCTTTTTCCAGCATGAACGCACCGAGGGCGATGTCCGACAGCGACAGGCCGCGGTGCCAGAAGAGATTGGTCTCCTCATCGCTTTGGCGGCCGGGTTTGAGGCCCGCAACGATTTGCCCCAGCTCGGCATGCAGCGTTTTTTCCGACAGCTTGCCGCTGTCCACGTGGGCGCGCAGGGCGCCAAAAGGCCCGGCCTTGGCCTGGCCCCAGTCGTCCATCACCATCTTGTCCATGATGTCGGTGAGCGACAGTTCCACCGCGCTCATGGTGCCGTAGGGAATCACGCAGGCGCCCTTCTTGATCCATTCGGTCTTGAGCATCGGCTCGGGTTTTTCCAGCCGCGAAGCCTCCACCACGATGTCGGCCCCGCGCACGCAGGACTCCCAGTCGTCGGTGACCGTGATTTTCTTGCCCAGGTCTTTTTCAAGCCGCGCGGCAAAGGCGTTGCGGCTGTCGGGTCGGCGCGAGTGCACCCGGATTTCGTCAAAGTGGTAGATCGAGTCGAGCAGGCGGACATTCCAGTAGGACGTGCCGCGTGCGCCGATATGGCCCAGCACCTTGGAGTCCTTGCGCGCCAGGTGTTTTGCGCCCAGCGCGGTGATGGCGCCGGTGCGCATGTCGGTGATGTCGGAGGCGTCGATGATGGCGATCGGCGAGCCGTTTTTCGGGTTGAACAGGTTGAGCACCGCCAGCTCCGACGGCAGGCCGATTTCATAGTTGCGGTAAAAGTCGCCCACCACTTTCACGCCGGCCAGGCCGAGCGGGCGGATGTAGCCGCGCAGCACATTGAAGTGGCCCGGGTAATCCTTTTCCGGCACCAGGTGCATGCGCGGCTCGATGGTGGTTTGCTGCAGGCCTTGCGCATGCAGCGCCTGCTCCACTGCGCCGATGATTTCGGCATCGGTCAGGGCCAGTGCCTGAACGTCAGGGTGGTTCAGGTAGGTCAGGTAGATTTCGGCGGTAGCGTCAACGTTATGGTCGGACATGTTTCAGGCTCCCATCATGGGCAGGTTCAGGTGGTTGTCTCTGGCGCTTTGGCGGGCGATCTCATAGCCCGCGTCCGCATGGCGCATGACACCGGTGGCCGGGTCATTGAACAGCACGCGCTCGATGCGTTCGGCCGCTTCGGGGCTGCCGTCACACACAATGACCACGCCCGCGTGCTGCGAGTAGCCCATGCCCACGCCGCCGCCATGGTGCAGGCTGACCCAGGTGGCGCCGCTGGCCGTGTTGAGCAGGGCATTGAGCAGCGGCCAGTCGCTCACGGCATCGCTGCCGTCCTGCATGGCCTCGGTTTCGCGATTCGGCGAGGCGACGGAGCCGCTGTCGAGGTGGTCGCGGCCGATGACGATGGGCGCCTTCAGCTCGCCGCTTTTCACCATCTCGTTGAAGGCCAGGCCCGCCCGGTGGCGCTCGCCCAGGCCAATCCAGCAAATCCGCGCCGGCAGGCCCTGGAAACTGATGCGCTCTTCGGCCATGTCCAGCCAGCGGTGCAGGGGCTTGTTGTCGGGGAACAGCTCTTTCATCTTCGCATCGGTCTTGCGGATGTCCTCCGGATCGCCCGACAGCGCCACCCAGCGGAAGGGCCCGACGCCGCGGCAAAACAGCGGCCGGATGTAGGCGGGCACAAAGCCGGGGTAGTCAAAGGCATTGGCCACGCCGAAGTCCTTGGCGACCTGGCGCAGGTTGTTGCCGTAGTCCACCGTGGGAATGCCCATGGCGTGGAAAGCCAGCATGGCCCTGACGTGCACCGCGCAGGACTCGCCGGCGGCTTTTGTCAGCGCGGCATGCTGCGCCGGGTCTTTTTGCGCGGCCTGCCAGCGGGCCACCGTCCAGCCCGCCGGCAGGTAGCCGTTGATGATGTCGTGGGCCGAGGTCTGGTCGGTCACGATGTCGGGTCGGATGCCGCCGGCCTGCGCGCGCCGGGCCAGTTCCGGCACGATCTCGGCCGCATTGCCGCACAGCGCAATGGAGACGGCCTCGCGGCGCGATGTGTGGTGCTGGATCATCTCCAGTGCTTCATCAAGGTTGGCGGCCTGCTTGTCGACATAGCGCGTCCTCAGGCGAAAGTCGATGCGCGACTGCTGGCATTCGATGTTGAGGGAACAGGCGCCGGCAAAGGTGGCCGCCAGCGGCTGCGCGCCACCCATGCCGCCCAGCCCCGCCGTCAGCACCCAGCGGCCCGCCAGGTCGCCATGGAAGTGCTGGCGGCCCGCTTCCACAAAGGTCTCATACGTGCCCTGCACGATGCCCTGTGTGCCGATGTAGATCCAGCTGCCGGCCGTCATCTGGCCATACATCATGAGGCCGGCCCGGTCGAGCTCATTGAAGTGTTCCCAGGTGGCCCATTTGGGCACCAGGTTGGAATTGGCGATCAGCACGCGCGGCGCGCCCGCATGGGTGCGGAACACGCCGACCGGCTTGCCGGACTGCACCAGCAGCGTTTCGTCGGCCTTGAGCTTGCGCAGCGAGTCCAGGATGGCGTCAAACGCCGGCCAGTTGCGCGCCGCCTTGCCAATGCCGCCGTACACCACCAGCTCGTCGGGGTTTTCCGCGACTTCCGGGTCCAGGTTGTTCTGGATCATGCGGTAAGCCGCTTCGATCTGCCAGTTGGCGCAGGTGAGGGTACTCCCCCGAGGGGCGCGGACCGGGCGGGCCTGGCTGCCCTGGAAGGGGGTTTTGGAAAGATCCGACATGAGACAGGCTCCATGTAACAAAAAGAAAAAACCTTGGCGCGGCTTCGGGCTCGGCTTCAGTCTTTGGTTGGTTAAATCGTAGTTGTCTATACAACTTGTGTCAACTGGAGTAATCTACGGCCTGCGGCAGCCCTTTTTCGCGGGCAACGATTTTTTTCTCCGGTTTAAAAAATGGCAAGCACTCCATTGCCCGCTTACGGGCAGGTCAAGGCATTCATCAAAACGCGCATCAGTGCCGGCACCTGGAGGCCCGGTGATCCGGTGCCCAGCGAGGCCGTGCTGATGGCGCAATTTGGCGTCAGCCGCATGACGGTCAACCGTGCGCTGCGCGAGCTGATGGGCGAGGGCCTGGTCACGCGCATCCAGGGCTCGGGAACCTTTGTGGCCGAGCTGCACCGCATTTCTT
Source organism: Ramlibacter sp. (assembly GCA_036675435.1). Classification (GTDB taxonomy): domain Bacteria; phylum Pseudomonadota; class Gammaproteobacteria; order Burkholderiales; family Burkholderiaceae_C; genus Ramlibacter. Next base: position 6,620 of record JAKFEZ010000090.1, read on the forward strand.
CCACGCTGACCATTCGTGACATTCATGAGGAAGTCATTGAGCGGGGCCACACCCATAGCTCGCGGGTGTTGCGGGCGGAGTCCGAAAAAGCCAGCGCCGACGTGGCGCGCACCCTGGGCCTGCGCACGGGCGGGCGTGTGTTCCACACCATATTGATCCATCTGGAAAACGGTGTGCCCATCCAGTACGAAGACCGCTATGTCAACCCGGCGGCTGCACCCAACTACCTGAAGACCGACTTCACGCAGACCACGCCGACGCACCACCTGCTCGAAGAAGCGCCGCTCACCGAAGCCAGCTATTCGATCGAGGCCTGCCTGCCGACAGCACTGGAGGCCAGGCACCTCGACATCAAGCCAGGCGAAGCCTGCCTGGCGATGATGCGCCGCACCGTGAGCGGCGCCCACATTGCCAGCGTGGCACGGCTGGTGTACCCCGGTTCGCGCTACAGCTTTGCCGGAAAGTTCCAGGCATGAGAAACGACCGCCGCCGTGGATTCAAATGCAGGTGAGCGAGCGAGGACGTGGACGGCCAGGCAGGCACATCAACTATCAAATCAACTATCAATGGAGTCCGTGAGATGAATGGAGTGAGTCAGATGAATGGAGTCAGCGGGATGAGCGGGGTGAGCGCGATGAGCGAGATGAATCAGGGCGGGCAGGAAGAGCAGAACCCGGCCTGTACCTTGCGGCGCGGCACGGTTCCCCTGCTGGTGAGCATGCCGCATATCGGCACGGCCATTCCGCCGCAGCTGCAGGCGGCCTACATGCCCGAGGCGCTGAAAGTGGAAGACACCGACTGGCACCTGCAGACGCTTTACAGCTTCCTGCCGGAGATGGGCGCCAGCGTGTTGACGCCGCACTATTCACGCTATGTGATTGACCTCAACCGCCCGCCGGATGACGCCCCGATGTACCCCGGCGCATCCAACACCGAACTCTGCCCCACCCGGTTTTTCTCGGGTGCGCCGCTCTACCAGCCCGGTTGCGAGCCTACTGCCGATGAGCGCGCAAGGCGGCGCGAGGCCTACTGGCAGCCCTACCATGCGGCCCTGGCCGCCGAGCTGGCGCGTCTCAAGGCCCTGCACGGCTATGCCTTGCTGTGGGACGCCCACAGCATCCGTTCGCAGATTCCCTGGCTGTTTGAAGGCACGCTGCCCGACCTCAACATCGGAACGGCCGGCGGCGCCAGTGCCCATGAAGCCATTGCCGCGTCGGTCGCGCAGGCCTGTGCGGGGCTTCCTGGCATCACGACAGCCGTCAACGGCCGCTTCAAGGGCGGCTACATCACGCGGCACTATGGCCAGCCGTCCAGCGATGTGCACGCCGTGCAACTCGAAATGTGTCAGCGCCTGTACATGCAAGAAGTGCCGCCTTTTGCCTACGACGCGGCGCTGGCTTCCCGTATCCAGCCCTTGTTGAAAAACATGCTCTCCAGCGCACTTTCGTCCTGCCGAAGCTGCCATGAAGAGTGACGCACGGCTTTTTTCGGGAGCGTGAAGCCATCGGTAGCGACAGGAATGTGTTGGTGCAGTTTTCTCCTGTCTGCTGAAATCACCTGAAGCCTTGGGGGAGGGTCTCGGCCTCGGCCGGATCCACGTTGGCGCCGGGGAACGGCAGCGCGATGCCGCCGCGTGGCACCCTGACGGTAAGATCAGGCCATCACGCCGAAGGAAACAACCGTGCCTTTGTCTCCAGCCAACCTTGCCAACGGGCGCGCTTTGCCGCTGCGCCCCGTGGTGTTTGCGCTGGTGGCGACTTTGACGGTGGCGGCAACCCGGGGAGCAGTTCATTGATCAGGATCGTCATTGTGGATGACCACGCCATTGTGCGGGAGGGTCTCAAACGCATCATTTCGTCGGCCGACGACATGGAGGTGGCGGGCGAAGCCGCCAATGGCGCCGAGGCCATGCAGCGTGTGCGCGAACTGGCCTTCGATGTGCTGATGCTGGACCTGTCCATGCCGGGCCGCAGCGGCATGGAACTGATCAAGCTGGTTCGCGCCGAGAAGCCCAAGCTGCGCATCCTGGTGCTGAGCATGCACCAGGAGCTGCAGTATGCCGTGCGCGCCATCAAGTC
>JAKFEZ010000270.1:0-8561 GCA_036675435.1 Ramlibacter sp.
CAGCGAGCGGCTTCGGGTTCCGGTGGTGGTGGTCGGCAGTGTGCTGGTGGGCGGTTCGGGCAAGACGCCGGTGGTGATGGCGTTGCTCGACCATCTTCAGGCGCAGGGCATCGCGGCCGGCGTGGTGTCGCGCGGCCATGGCCGCGTGCGATCGGATTGCGTCGAAGTTCGGCCCGACAGCGAGCCGCGCGAGGTCGGGGACGAGCCGCTGCTGATCGCGCGCCATGGCCGCGCTCCGGTGTTCGTGGCGCCCCGGCGTGCCGAGGCCGGCAACGCACTGCTGGCCGCCTATCCGGCCACGCAGGTCATCATCTGCGACGACGGGCTGCAGCACCTCGGGCTGCAGCGCGACATCGAAATCTGCGTTTTCGACGACCGAGGCATCGGCAACGGCTGGCTGCTGCCGGCGGGTCCGCTGCGCGAACCCTGGCCACGGCCGGTGGATTTGGTGCTGCACAGCGGCCAGGCGCCGGGCCTCGGCGGCTTCACGGCGCGGCGCGAACTGGCCCCGGTGGCGCGCCGAGGCGATGGCGCGCGCCGGCAGATCGCCGAGATGGCAGGGCAACCCCTGTTCGCGGTGGCGGGAATAGCGCGCCCCGAGGCGTTCTTCAACATGCTGAGGCGCTGCGGCCTGCAGCTGTCGGGCACCCTGGCCCTGCCGGACCATCACGATTTCGCCCGGCTCGCCAGCGCGCTGGACCGAGCCCCGCACCTGGTCTGCACTGAGAAGGACGCGGTGAAGCTGTGGCGCCTGCGACCCGATGCCTGGGCCATTGGGCTGCTGCTGCAGCTCGACCCTGCCTTCTGGTCGGCCTTCGACCGGCTGCTGAACGCGAAGCTATCATCCGCGGATGGACCCCAAACTTCTTGAGCTGCTGGTCTGCCCCGTCACCAAGGGCCACCTGGACTACGACCGGGAACGGCGCGAGCTGCTCTCGCGCAGCGCGCGGCTGGCCTATCCGATTCGCGACGGCATCCCGATCCTGCTCGAAGACGAGGCCCGGACCCTGAGCGACGAGGAGCTGGAGCGGCTGCCCAAGCGCACACCGCTGGTCTGAAGCGTGGCAGGCGCAGGGCTCCCTTTCACCGTCATCGTCCCGGCGCGGCTGGCTTCCACGCGCCTGCCCGACAAGCCGCTGGCCGACATCGGCGGCCGACCCATGATCGTGCGCGTGGCCCAGCGCGCTGCCGCCTCATCGGCCGCCGGCGTCGTGGTGGCCGCCGACAGCCCCGCGATCGTGCGCGCGTGCGAGCTGCACGGCGTGCGGGCCATCCTCACGCGCACCGATCACGCCTCGGGCAGCGACCGGCTGGCGGAGGCCTGCGACCTGCTGGGGCTGTCAGGTCGCGACCTGGTGGTCAATGTCCAGGGCGATGAACCGCTGATCGATCCCGCATTGATCGATGCGGTGGCGACCTTGCTGGAGGCGCGCCCCGAAGCCAGCATGAGCACGGCCGCCCATGCCATCGAGAGCAGCGACGACTTCACCAACCCGAACGTAGTGAAAGTCGTCACCGACGCCCAGGGTCTGGCGCTGTATTTCAGCCGGGCGCCGATCGCCTGGCCCCGTGACGCATTCGCCGGCGGCAAGCGCGAGCTGCCGCAGCTTCGGCCCCTGCGCCACGTCGGCATCTACGGCTATCGCGCCGGGTTCCTGCGCCAGTTCCCGGCACTGCCGCAAGCACCCATCGAACTGGCCGAGGCGCTGGAGCAGCTTCGCGCCCTCTGGCACGGACACCGCATCGCCGTGCATGTGACGGCCACCGCGCCGGGCATCGGAGTCGACACGCCCGAGGACCTGGAGCGGGTGCGTGCGCTCTGGCGGCAGGCCCCGCCGTAAGCGGGCGCCACAGGGGCGCATGCTATCCTTTACCCAATGATGCGCAACGGCTGGCAGCGCTGTATTCCCCGGCCCGCAGCGCCCGCCGATACCTAACTTCCGAGGACATCCATGAGACTGATTTTGTTGGGCGCGCCCGGCGCAGGCAAAGGCACGCAAGCCGCCTTCCTCTGCCAGAAGTACGGCATCCCGCAAATCTCGACCGGCGACATGCTGCGCGCGGCGGTGAAGGCGGGCACGCCGCTGGGCCTGGCGGCCAAGAAAGTCATGGACTCGGGCGCGCTGGTCGGCGACGACATCATCCTCGGCCTGGTCAAGGAGCGCCTGGCTCAGCCCGATTGCGCCAGCGGCTTCCTGTTCGATGGTTTCCCGCGCACCATTCCACAGGCCGAGGCGATGCGAACCGCCGGCGTCAAGCTCGATTACGTGCTGGAAATCGACGTGCCGTTCGAAGCCATCATCGAGCGCATGAGCGGCCGTCGTTCGCACACCGCCTCGGGCCGCACCTACCACGTCAAGTTCAACCCGCCCAAGGTGGCCGGCATCGATGACGTCACCGGCGAGCCGCTGATCCAGCGTGAGGACGACAAGGAAGAGACCGTGAAGAAGCGGCTGGAGGTCTATGCGGCACAGACGCGCCCGCTGGTGGACTACTACTCCAGCTGGGCCAGGTCCGACCCGGCCAATGCGCCAAAGTACCGCGCCATCAACGGCACCGGCACGGTGGAAGAGATCACCGCCCGCGCGCTCGAGGCGCTATCGCACTGAGGCGCCTGGCGCCGCGAGACGGGGGCACGAACGAGGTAAGCGTGGGGCCAAGACTTCAGGCTGGGCTGGAGCGCAAGGCATAGGCCTTGCCATCGACGAACAGATACTCAGCTCGCAACACTGCCTCGGCGGCTGGATCGCGAAGCCCGAAACCCACCACCGACACGTGGGCGCCGGGCTTGATCTCGGCCACTTTCCAGGCCTCCATTCGCGTCAACGGCGCCAGCTCGATTTCCCAGGTGCGGTCTTTGCGCGCGGGCACGGCCGCCCGGGCCACCAGCGCCTTCCCGTCGATGTTGGCGGTTTGCGCCGGCAGGTTGCGCGATGCCAGGTCGGGCGGCAATTTCAGCCCGGGTGCCAGTTCGAGGTCGAGCTCGGCATGCGGGTTTTGCCAGCGCACCCCGGTCACCTTGCCCTCGAGATACAACACCTTGTCCTGATCGAAACTACTCCAGCCGTGGTGCGCTTGCGCCAACGGCACGAAGCCGGGCAAAGCCATCGAGGCGAAAACGAAATCGCGGCGCTTCATACGATCCTTTTCCCTCAAATCAGCGGCGTCACCGGTAGGCGATCCATCGGCCACAGGTGAGCACACCCAGCCAGACCAGTGTGGAAAACAGCATCAGCGCGCGAGCTCGGTTGTCCAGATTCTGCAATGAGCCGCGCGCGTGGAACCAGAGCGCATTACAGCCCGCCAGCAATAGCAGCAACATCTTGAGGGTGAAGGCGCGATTGCCGATCAGTTCGCCCGGCTGGGTCGAAAACATCAACAGCCCCGACAAGGCCGCCAGGGTGAAGCCGGTCGCGGCCAGGCCAAGGCTCAGGCGTGCCAGCTCCTGCACCGGCAGCGCCCTGCCCCGCCCGAACACCCGCAGCTCCAGCAGCACCAGATTGCCCAGCAGCATGGCGATGCCGAAGATGTGCACCACCTCCAGCGCCGGATAGGCCCAGGTGCTGGACTTGATGTGGCTGAGGAAAGGCAAGGCTTCGATCCGGAACGGCAACAGGTCCATGGTTACGTCAGCCGCGCTTGGCGAGCAGCTCGAGCATCAGCGAGATCCGCGCCTTGACCGGCGAGAGCCCGCCGGCACCCGGCAGCGTGTCGCCTGACAGATCGACCACGCGCCCCTGGCCGCAACGCGAGGCTCGTACCACCCTGACCCCTGAGGCGGCCGCTTCGAGCAATGCCGCTTGCAACGCCACGTGCAGCGTGCCATTGCCGGTGGCCGCGACCACCAGCCCGTCGACACCCTGGGCCGCGAGGGCCTGCACCACTGCGCCACCGGCGCCGGCATGGCTCATCACGATTTCAACCCGAGGCCAGCGATCGGGCTGGGCCATGGCGTCCAGCAACGCCGGCCGCGCGTCGCCCGGCGCGGCGGGCCAGTTCCTGAGCAAACGCAAGCGCCCTTCCTCGACGTAGCCGATCGGGCCGGCGTCGCCCGACGTGAAGGCGTCCAACCGATAGCTGTGCTGCTTGGCGACCTCGAAGGCGCCATGAATCGTTCCGGCGCACACCGCCATCACGCCGCAGGCGCCCGGCGTACGCGCCACCGCCACCGCATCGGCCAGGTTTTGCGGGCCGTCCGGCGCCATGGCCGTGGCCGGACGCATGGCGCAGGCGAACACCACGGGCTTGGCTGGGGCCAGCACCACCTGCAGGAAATGCGCGGTTTCTTCCAGCGTGTCGGTCCCGTGCGTCACCACCACGCCGGCCACGTCGTCCCGCGCCAGCCAGTGTGCGCAGCGCAGCGCCAAGGCGCCCCAGACCGCGTGGCTCATGTCCTTGCTGTCGATCTGCGCCACCTGCTCGGCGATCAGCGGCAGGCCTTTCAGGCCCGGAACCGAAGCCAGCAGGTCGGCGACGCCGAGCTGAGCGGCGGTGTAGCCCAGGTTGTCCTGGGCGTCGGCCGCGGTCCCGGCAATAGTGCCTCCGGTCGCCAGGACAGCTATTTTTTTGCCACTCACTTGCGCACTTTCAAAAACTGTTTAAAAATACAGATACTGGATATTAAGACAGTGGAGCCACCAACATGCTCGATACCCCCAAGCTCACCGCCCGCCAGCAGCAGATTCTGGACCTCATTCAGAGCGCCATCGCCCGCACCGGCGCGCCGCCCACGCGCGCCGAAATCGCGTCCGAGCTCGGGTTCAAATCGGCCAACGCGGCCGAAGAGCATTTGCAGGCGCTGGCGCGCAAAGGCGTGATCGACCTGGTCAGCGGCACCTCGCGCGGCATCCGCCTCAAGGGCGACACGCTGCGCATGATCAACGAATCGCGCAACAAGCAGTTCTCCTTGCCGCTGCAAAGCCTGGCCCAGCTGGCCCTGCCTCTCATCGGCCGGGTGGCGGCCGGCTCGCCCATTCTGGCGCAGGAACATGTCGACCAGACCTACTACGTCGAGAGCAGCCTGTTCCAGCGCCGCCCCGACTACCTGCTCAAGGTGCGCGGCATGTCCATGCGAGACGCCGGCATCATGGATGGCGACCTGCTGGCGGTGCAAGCCACCAAGGACGCCAAGAACGGACAGATCATCGTGGCACGCCTCGGCGACGATGTCACCGTCAAGCGCTTCCGGCGCAACAAGCACCTGATCGAACTGCATGCCGAAAACCCGGACTACCCCACCATCGTGGTCGAGCCGGGCGAGCCATTCGAGATCGAAGGCCTGGCAGTGGGTCTGATCCGCAACACCATGCTCATGTAGCTTCGCTTCACCGGGGCAGCCGCAGGTGGCGGGCGTATGGCGCAACAAGGCGCCATCACCCTGCGCAAGCGCCCCGATCGCAATCCTGCCTGTGTTCAAACTCTGAAGTTCATGGAGAGTCGCATGGGAACCACGATGATCACTTTTGGCGGCCTGCTGGCCCCGCTGCACAACCTGATGCTCAGGCTGGCAAGGGCGGCAGGCGCCGGCCACGCATCGGCCATTGCGCGGCGCCAGTGCGCGCTGCCCGCGGTTCGGCCGGCGCTTCATTCGCCTGCCCGGGCCTGCGCCCCCAGGCCGTTGCGCGTGGTTCGCGTGCTCGAACCCGCCCTGGCCCGCACCGGGGCCGGTCGCATGGTCATTTCGGGACGAATGGCCGACGTGTGCGCCGAACTCGACAGGCTGGCGGCACTCGAGGCAGCCACCTCGTAGCTGCTCTGGCCAGTTGGCGGCCGCCCTCTAGTTCGGCTAGCGCTCCCGGGCCGTCAAACCTTGCCCGCCAGATAGTCCGCCTTGCCCAGCTCCACCCCGTTGTGGCGCAAGATGGCGTAGGCCATGGTGACGTGGAAGAAGAAGTTGGGCAGCATCCACTGCTTGAGGTAGGCCTCGCCCTTCATGGTCCGGGTGGCCTCGCGGCCGACGGGGAACGTGATTTCCTTTTCTTCGCTGCCGTCCAGGCGCTCGGCTGGCACGGTGGCGATGAAATCCAGCGTTTTCTGGATGCGAACCTTCAGCTCGGCAAAACTGGCTTCGTTGTCCTCGAATTTCGGCGCTTCGACACCTGACAGGCGCGCCACACCGTTCTTGGCAGCGTCGCAGGCAATCAGCACCTGCCGCGTGAAGGGCAGCATGTCGGGCGCCAGCCGGTATTGCAGCAGCACCGAGGCGTCGAATTTCCGGGCCTCCGCGTGCGCCTGCCCCTTGTCGAGGAGGTGGCTCAGGTTGCCGAGCATGGACTTGAACAGCGGCAAGCTGGCGGAAGACATCGAAATCGTCATGGAAGGCTCCTGGAGTAACAGAACGAAAAGCCCCGATGCTAACGGCGCGGGGCAAAGTCTGCAGGCGGCGGCCACGCGCGGGGCCAAGGCACAATTCAGGCATGAACATCGTGATCCTCGACGACTACCAGGACGCCGTGCGCAAACTGCGCTGCGCGGCCAAGCTCGAAGCCTATCCCGCCAAGGTCTACACCAACACCGTGAAGGGCATCGGCCAGCTGTCGGTGCGCCTGCGCGACGCGGACGTCATCGTCCTGATTCGCGAACGCACCCACATGACCCGCCAGCTGATCGAAAAGCTGCCGCGCCTGCGGATGATTGCGCAGACCGGGCGGGTGGGAGCCCACATCGACGTGCAAGCCTGCACCGAGCGCGGCATCGCGGTGGCGGAAGGCGTGGGCTCGCCGGTGGCGCCGGCCGAACTCACCTGGGCCCTGGTCATGGCGGCGATGCGCCGGTTGCCCCAGTACATCGCCACCCTCAAGCATGGCGGCTGGCAGCAGTCGGGCATGAAGTCGGCTTCGATGCCGCCCAACTTCGGCCTGGGCGTGGTGCTTCGGGGGCGGACCCTGGGCATCTGGGGCTACGGCAAGATCGGACAACTGGTGGCCGGGTACGGCAAGGCTTTCGGCATGCAGGTGCTGGTGTGGGGCAGCCAGGCCGCCCGCGAGAAGGCGGTGAGCGACGGCTTCCAGGCCGCCACCACGCGCGAGGAGCTGTTCACGCACAGCGACGTGCTGAGTCTGCACCTGCGACTGTCCGACGAGACCGCCGGCATCGTCGGCCTGGAAGACCTGAGCCGCATGAAGCCGACGGCGCTGCTGGTGAACACCTCCCGGGCCGAGCTGGTCGAGCACGATGCGCTCATTGCCGCCCTCAACCGCGGCCGTCCCGGCCTGGCGGCCATCGACGTCTTCGAGAGCGAGCCGATCCTGCAGGGCCACGCCCTGCTGCGCCTGGAAAACTGCATCTGCACGCCGCACATCGGCTATGTCGAATTGGACAGCTACGAGATGTACTTCGGCGCGGCTTTCGATAATGTGGTCAACTTCATCCGGGGAACGCCCACCAACATCGTGAATCCCGGCGCGCTGCAAGTCAGGCGCTGAGAGCGCGCACCAGCCAAGCCACTTGTCATCGACCACCATCGCATCGGGCGCGGGCCGAGCCGCCCTGCCCGCCGTCCTCTGGCCGCTGCTGTTCGGCAACTTCGTCATCGGCACCGGCGTGATGGTGGTTCCCGGCACCCTCAACGAGATCAGCGGCTCCCTCGACGTGTCGGTCGCCACGGCCGGGCAACTCATCTCGGCCGCGGCACTGCTCATGTGCGTCGGCGCACCGCTGTTCGCCGCCGTGGTGGCCGGCTGGGATCGCCGGCGCCTGCTGGCCCTGTCGATGGTCTGGTATGCCGCGCTGCACGCTGCCTGCACGGTGGCGCCCAGCTTCGCGGCCTTGCTGCCGCTGCGGGTGGTGGCCATGGTCGCACCCGCCATCTTCACGCCGCAAGCTGCCGCTTGCGTCGGCCTGCTGGTACCGCCGGAGCAGCGCGGCCGCGCCATCACCTTTGTCTTTCTGGGCTGGTCGGTCGCCTCGGTTCTGGGCATGCCCATCGGCGCTTTCATCGGCGGCACGCTGGGCTGGCGCAGCGCGTTTGGCCTGGTGGGTTTGCTGAGCCTGGCGAGCGCGCTGTGGGTCTGGCGGGCGATGCCCGACGGCATCAAGCCGCCGGCGCTGTCGAAAGCCGCCTGGCGCGAAACCCTGCGCTCCCCGGCACTGATGCTGTGCGTGGTGGTCACGGTGCTCTACTCGGCCGGCCAGTTCGTGCTGTTCTCCTATTTCGCGCCGTACTACAAGCAGAAGATCGGTATCACTCCGGGTGAGCTGAGCCTGCTATTCATGTGGTTCGGGGCTTTCGGCTTCATCGGCAACATGCTGATGTCACGCCACATCGACCGCGTCGGCGCCTCCCGGGCCGTGATGGTCGGCATCGGCGCCATGGCGCTGAGCCTGCTGGCCTGGCCGCTGGGTACCAGCCTGGTGGCGGCAGCCATCGTCTCCATTCCCTGGGCCCTGGGATGCTTCTCCTCGAATTCGGCGCAGCAGGCGCGGCTGGTGGGGATCGCGCCGGCTTTGGCAGCCGCGTCCATCGCCCTGAACAGCTCCGCCATGTATGCGGGCCAGGCCATCGGCGCGGCCAGCGGCGGCTGGCTGATTTCCAACGGCGCCATGGACATGCTGCACTGGGC
>JAKFEZ010000274.1:0-8559 GCA_036675435.1 Ramlibacter sp.
GGGCTTTACGCAGATCAGCACTTCGCACGAAACCAGCCCGATGATGAAGTTCGTCAGCCGCGGCGACACCACTGTGGTCGACGCGTACCTGTCGCCCATCTTGCGCCGCTATGTGGAGCAGGTTGCCGCCGAGATGCCCGGCGTCAAGCTGTTCTTCATGCAGTCTTCCGGCGGCCTGACCGACGCACATGCGTTCCAGGGTAAGGACGCCATCCTGTCGGGCCCGGCGGGCGGCATCGTGGGCATGGCGCGCACCGCCCGGCTGGGCGGGCACGACAAGGTGATCGGCTTCGACATGGGCGGAACGTCCACGGATGTGTCCCACTTCGCCGGCGAGTTCGAGCGCGAGTTCGAAACCCAGGTGGCCGGCGTGCGGATGCGCGCTCCCATGATGAGCATTCACACGGTGGCCGCCGGCGGCGGATCCATCCTCGAATTCGACGGCTCGCGCTTTCGGGTCGGGCCGCAGAGCGCGGGCGCCAACCCGGGGCCGGCCAGCTACCGCCGTGGCGGCCCGCTGGCCGTGACCGATGCAAACGTGATGGTCGGCAAGATCCAGCCGCGCTATTTCCCTAGAGTGTTCGGCCCTCGTGCGGACGAAGCACTGAGCTTCGAAGCCGTGGAGGCGCAGTTCAACCAGTTGGCGGGCAAGACCGGTCGCAGCGCCGAGGTGGTTGCAGAGGGCTTCATCAACATCGCCGTGCAGCAGATGGCCAACGCCATCAAGAAGATCTCGGTGGCACGCGGCTACGACGTCACGCGCTACACGCTGCAGTGCTTCGGCGGCGCCGGCGGCCAGCACGCCTGCCTGGTGGCCGATGCGCTGGGCATGAGCCGGGTGTTCGTACACCCCCTGGCCGGCGTGCTGTCGGCCTATGGCATGGGCCTGGCCGACCAGAACGCCATCCGCGAACAGGCGATCGAGTTGCCGCTGCGGCAGGATTGCCTGCCTCAGGTGGCAGAGCAGCTCGATGCGCTTGCCACTGCGGCGCGGGCCGACCTGGAGCGCCAGCAGGTCAACGCCGGGGCCGTGAGCCTGCACCGCCGCGCCCACATCCGCTATGAAGGCAGCGACTCGGCCCTGGTGGTGCCGTTCGGAGACTTGCAGACCATCGTGACCGGTTTCGAAGCCGCTTACCGGCAGCGCTTTGCCTTCCTCATGCAAGGCAAGGGCATGATCGTCGAGGCCGTGTCGGTCGAGGCCGTTGTCGCGGGCGACGCGCCGGCCGAGCCGCGCCTCGAAGTGCACTCAGTGCGTGAAGTGCCGCGCCGGGAAACGGTGCGAATGTACTCGGGCGGGCAGTGGCACGACGCCGCCTTGGTGATTCGTGAAGACCTGCGCCCGGGCGACGTGATCGGCGGGCCGGCGATCATCGCGGAGAAGAACGCCACGACCGTCGTCGAGCCCGGCTGGGAAGCGCAGATCACCGCGCTCGACCATATCGTGCTGGACCGGCGCGTGGCGCGCACCGTGAAATTCGCGGCGGGCACCACGGTGGACCCGGTGCTGCTGGAGGTCTTCAACAACCTGTTCATGAACATCGCCGAACAGATGGGCCTGCAACTGCAGAACACGGCCTATTCCGTCAACATCAAGGAGCGCCTGGATTTCTCGTGCGCGCTGTTCGACCACGGGGGCAACCTGATCGCCAATGCGCCGCACATGCCGGTTCACCTGGGCTCGATGGGCGAGAGCATCAAGACGGTGATCCGCGAGAACGCGGGCCGGATGTCGCCGGGCGATGTGTTCGTGTTGAACGATCCGTATCACGGCGGCACACATCTGCCTGACGTGACCGTGATCACGCCGGTGTACCTGGAAGCATCGGAGCCGATGTTCTACGTCGGCTCCCGCGGCCACCATGCCGACATCGGCGGCACCACGCCCGGCTCGATGCCGCCTTTCTCGACCCTGATCGAGGAAGAGGGCGTGCAGATCAACAACGTCAAGCTGGTCGATCGTGGCACGCTGCGCGAAGCCGACATGCTGGCCTTGCTCAGAAGTGGAAAGTGGCCTAGTCGCAACCCTGAGCAGAACATGGCCGACCTGAAGGCACAGATCGCCGCCAACGAGAAGGGCGTGCAGGAACTGCGCAAGATGGCCGGGCACTTCGGGCTGGACGTGGTGCAGGCCTATATGCGCCACGTGCAGGACAACGCGGAGGAATCGGTCAGGCGGGTGATCACCCGCCTGAAGGACGGCGAGTTCACGCTGCCGCTGGACAACGGCGCGCAGATCAAGGTGGCTATCCGGGTCGATGCAGACAACCGCAGCGCCGAAATCGATTTCACGGGAACCTCGGGGCAGCAGGTCAACAACTTCAACGCGCCCACTGCGGTGTGCATGGCCGCGGTGCTCTATGTGTTCCGCACGCTGGTCGATGACGACATTCCGCTCAACGCGGGCTGCCTCAAGCCCTTGAAGGTGATCATTCCGCCCGGTTCGATGCTCAACCCGAATCCGCCCGCGTCGGTGGTGGCCGGCAACGTCGAGACGTCGAGCTGCATCACCAATGCGCTGTATGGCGCGCTGGGCGTGATGGCGGCGAGCCAGTGCACCATGAACAACTTCACTTTCGGCAACGAGCGCCACCAGTACTACGAAACGATCTCCGGCGGCAGCGGAGCCGGCGAGGGTTTCGACGGAACCAGCGTGGTGCAGACTCACATGACCAACTCGCGCCTGACCGACCCGGAGGTGCTGGAGTTCCGCTTTCCGGTGCGGCTGGACAGCTACGAGATCAGGGAGGGCTCGGGTGGCGCCGGTCGGTGGAGGGGCGGCAATGGCGGTGTTCGCCGGGTCCGGTTCCTCGAGGCGATGACAGCCAGCATCCTGTCCAACGGCCGCAAGCACGGCGCCTTCGGCATGGCCGGCGGCGAACCCGGGCGAGCCGGTATCAACCGGGTGGTGCGCGTTAACGGGCCGGCGGAGGAACTGGGCCACATCGGCCAGGCGGAGATGAAGCCAGGCGACGTTTTCGAGATTCATACACCTGGCGGCGGCGGCTACGGCAGGCCGGAATAAGCGGCAAAATGCCGCGCATGGACAACCATGCGTTCGCCGACAACTACCGCTTTCTCGCCCGGTACAACCGGTGGTTCAACCAGCGGCTGTACGCGGCCTGCGAGCAGCTATCCGATGAAGAGCGCAAACGCGACCGCGGGGCGTTCTTCGGCTCCATCCACGGAACCCTGAATCACCTGGTCTGGGGTGACCGGACCTGGCTGCGGCGCTTCGCGGCGCAGGGGGTGGAGTTTCCATCGCTCGGCGGCGACGTGCTGGCGCTGCCCGATGGCGCGGTGCACGGCACGCTGCTGTATGCGGAGTGGGCCGCGCTGCGCGGAAAGCGCGATGAACTCGACTCAGCGATCGAGGCCTGGGTGGGCGACATGCCGGCCGATTTTCCGCTGCGGACCCTGCGCTACGCCAACACCAAGGGTGTGCAGCGCGAACATCCGTGCTGGCAGGCAATGACCCACTTCTTCAATCACCAGACGCATCATCGTGGTCAGGTGACCACCCTGCTGGCGCAGGCCGGGGTGGACCCTGGCGTGACCGACCTGATTGCGCTGATCTGAGCCGGAGAGACTTACTTTTTTGCGCTGGCGGCCGGCTTGGCTGCCGCGGCGACCGGCTTGTCTGCGGGGGCCTTGGCCTGCTTCTTGTCGTCGGCGGTTTTCGCCGCGGCCGCCTTGGCGTCCTGCTTGTCGGCCTTGGCGTCTGCCTTGGCCTCTTTCTTGTCGTCCTTCTTGGCGGCAGCAGCCTTCTTGAAGTCGCTGCCGTTGACCGTCAGGCCCTCGGCCGACAGCTTGGCGGCGCGATCTTCGCCGATGCCCTTGACGCGCGCGATGAAGTCTTCCCAATTCTTGAACTCGCCCTTTTTGCGCTCGCTCATGATGAGCTTGGAAGTGACCGGGCCGATGCCTTTGACACCGTCGAGTTGCGCCTCCGTAGCCTTGTTGACGTCGACGGCGGCCATGGCCAGGCTGGTGGCCAGCATCAGCAGGATGGCGAGTAGTTTCTTCAGCATGTTGAATTCTCCGGGGAACGTGATGGATTCGCGCCGGGATGGCGCGATGGCTCCACTGCCTCAACGGTGCATGCCGCAATGCCGTTGACCGGGCACCCCGCTAGGCCGACAGCTCTGCCATGTACTTCGCCACGCCGGTCGCCACGTCGGCGAACGCATGGTCGCAGCCCGACGCGCGCAGTGCACTCAGGTCGGCCTGGGTGTAGCACTGGTACTTGCCCCGCAGCGCATCCGGAAAGGGTACGTACTCGATCAGGCCCGCGGCCGCGGCCGATGCGGCATCGACCGGCGGGCTGCCGTCGGCGCGCAAGGCGTTGACCACGGCAGCCGCCACGTCGTTGAACGGCTGGGCCCGGCCGGAGCCGAGATTGAAGATGCCGGAGGCTTCGGGATGGTCCAGGAACCACAGGTTCACCGCCACCACGTCGTCGATGAAGACGAAATCGCGCTTCTGTTCGCCCGGTCCATAGCCGCCGTACTCGCCGAACAGCTTGACCTTGCCCTCGGCCCGGAACTGGTTGAACTGGTGGAAGGCAACACTGGCCATGCGGCCCTTGTGCTGCTCGCGCGGGCCGTACACGTTGAAGTAGCGAAAGCCGGCGAGCTGCCGCCCCTTGCGCGATTTCATGCGGCTGAAGTCGTTGTTCAGCTCGCGCCGCATCCGCTGGTCGAACAGCAGCTTGGAGTAGCCGTACACATTCAACGGCCGCTCGAACTCCGGCGTTTCGCGGAAGGTGTCCGAGCCGCCGTAGGTGGCCGCGGACGAGGCGTACAGCAGGCGGGTGCCGCGCTCCTGGCAAGCGTTGAACAGACCGCACGAGAGCGTGTAGTTGTTGTCCATCATGTACTTGCCATCGGTTTCCATGGTGTCGCTGCACGCGCCTTCATGGAACACGGCCTCGACCTTGCCGAAGAAGCCTTCGGCGAACAGGTCGTAGAACAGGTCGCGATCGACGTAGTCGGCGATCTTCAGGTCGGCCAGATTGCGAAACTTATCGCCCTGCGTCAGGTCGTCCACCGCGATGATGTCGTCGATGCCGCGGGCATTCAGGCCCTTGACGATGTTGCTGCCGATGAAACCGGCCGCGCCGGTCACGACTATCCTTGTCATGCAAAGAGCTCCTCGTAGGAAACGGTGGCAGTGCCGAACTTGCCCACCACGATGCCGCCCGCCTTGTTGGCCAGCGGCATGGCTTCTCGCAGGGGCAGACCCGCGGCCACCATCGCTGCCAGCGTGGCGATCACCGTGTCGCCGGCGCCGGTGACGTCGAAGACTTCGCGTGCCTGCGCCTGCACGTGAAGCGGCCCGGCGGCGTCGAACAGGGTCATGCCGTCCTCGCCTAGCGTGACCAGCAGCGCCTCGAGCCGCAGCTCGGCGCGCAGCCGCTGTGCCTTGGCCTGCAGTTCGCCGTCGTCCCTCCAGCTGCCGACCACCTGCTGCAGCTCGGCCCGGTTCGGCGTGATGACGGAAGCGCCGGCGTAACGCGAGTAGTCGGAGCCCTTGGGGTCGACCAGCACGGCCTGCCCGGCCGCCCGCGCTGCGGCGATCATGGTGGGAATGTGGGCCAGGCCGCCTTTGCCGTAGTCGGAGAACAGCACGGCATCGTGCTGCGGTGACAGCATCGCGAAGGTTTCGTTCTGCAGGGCCAGCGCCTCGTGATCGGGCTCGTTCTCGAAATCCATCCGAAGCAGCTGCTGCTGGCGGCCGATCACGCGCAGCTTCACCGTGGTCTTGAGCCCGGCGTCGCGCTTGAGATGGGCCGCGATGCCGGTGTCGCGCAGCATGGCCTCCAAGCGGCGCCCCGGCTCGTCGTCGCCGACCACGCCCAGAAAGCTGGCCCGGGCGCCGAGCGTGACGATGTTGTAGGCCACGTTGGCGGCGGCGCCGATGCGCTCTTCCTCGCGGGTGACCCGCACCACCGGCACCGGCGCTTCCGGCGAGATGCGGTCCACTGCGCCGTGCCAGTAGCGGTCGAGCATGGCGTCGCCCACCACCAGAACCCGCGCCTGGGCCATCTTCTGCTTGCTAGGAATAGTCATCTCACTTCTCCACGTGCCTTTACCAGGGCCATCGCGGAACCGGCTTTGCCGGGCCGCTGATGGCGCCCCCTGAGGGGGAGGCGGCCGCAGGCCGCTTCGGGGGGGAGTCATATTTCTTCAACCCGGCGGGCGGGGTAGCTGTCCCAGGCCTGGCAGCCCGGGCACTGCCAGAAATGCTGGTTGGCCTCGAAGCCGCAGGCCGCGCAGCGATAGCGCGTCAGCGGCTTCACGGCGCGATCCAGGGCGCTTTGCACGTAAGGATGGAACTGCTCGTGCTCCAGTTTTTCGCCGGCAAGCCACTTGGAAGCGGCGACCAGCGAAGGCTCGCGCTCCAGGTGCTTGATGTACCAGCGCCTGGACGATGCCGTGTCGGGGTCGAGCGCGACGATGCTGTCCAGTACGTCGAGCGACGGCGACAGCTGGTAGCTGGCGCGCAGGATCTCCAGAGCGTCGGCCCGCCGGCCGCTGTCGACCGCCGCTTCCGCCAGCGGCTTTGCCACCAGTGGAATGGCCGCCGGCGCGGACTGTGCCATGCCGGACAGCGTGGTAAAGGCTCCGGCGGAATCGCCGGCGCGGCGCTGCAGGGCGGCCAGTTCGATGCCGGGCCGGGCGGCGCTGGGTGCGGCGCTCATGGCCTGGCGCAGCAACTGTTCCGCCTGCGCCGGCGGCAAGCCGGCCGCTTGCTCGCACAGGTAATGCGCCTGCCGCCCGCTGAAGTTGCCGTGGCCCGAGCTGTCCAGCCGCCTGGCGATGTCGGCGGCCTGCGCCCAGTCGCGAGTGCGTTCATAGATCGCCAGCAGCGCCAGCAAGGCCTGGCTCTCGTAGGCCGATCCCTCCAGCTTGCGCAGTGCCTCCTCGGCGCGGTCCAGCAGGCCCGCCTTGAGAAAATCCAGTGCCAGCGCGTGCTGCGCGCGGTGGCGGTCGGCGCGGCTCAGGTCGCCGCGCGACAGCAGGTGTTCGTGAACGCGCACAGCCCGCTCGTACTCGCCCCGGCGGCGAAACAGGTTGCCCAGCGCAAAGTGCAGCTCGGAGGTGTCGGGGTCGTTCTGCACCGCCTCGATGAAGGCGTCGATGGCCTGGTCTTGCTGCTCATTCAGCAGGAAATTGAGTCCTCGAAAGTAGGCCTTGGGCGCCTGCCGGTTCTCGATGCGCAGCTGCCGAAGATCGAGCCGCGAAGCCAGCCATCCCAGGACGAAGGCGATCGGCAGGCCCCACAGGACCCAGCTGAGGTCAAAGTCCATGGTGCGTGCTGTGGGCCGAGTCCGGGTGCGGGCCGGCCATGCCCTGATGGACGCGGCGCGCCGCCATGCGGTGTTTCCACCAGCGCGGCACCATGCCCAGCGCGCCAATCGCCAGGCCCAGCGCGAAAGCCGCCAGCACCACCAGCACCAGGGGCGCCTGCCAGGCGGTGCCGAAGAAGAAGTGCACCGTCACGTCCTGCTGGTTATTCAGCGCGAACGCGAACAGGGTAAAAAAAATGGCTGCCTTGAGCAGCCACATGAGGTATTTCATCCGTCTCCTCAGTGGAGAACCGATTCTAGCTACAGCGACTGCTTCGCCACGGCTTCGATTTCGGCCGTGCGCTGGTCCACTGCTTCGCGCAGGGCCTTGCCCGGCTTGAAATGCGGCACGCGCTTTTCGGGAATGTGCACGCTTTCGCCGGAACGCGGATTGCGTCCCATGCGGGGCGGGCGCCGATTGATCGAAAAGCTGCCGAAGCCGCGGATCTCGATGCGGTGCCCGCGCACCAGCGCCTCGCTCATCGCGTCAAGAATGGTCTTGACGGCGTATTCGGCGTCGCGGTGCGTGAGCTGGCCAAAGCGTGCGGCCAGTTCTTCGACAAGGTCTGATCGGGTCATCTAGCAAGTTGGGGACAGAGCACACGGGTGGACTGCGCCACCCGGCGTGATCTGTCCCACAAAGTTACTTCGATTCCGAATTATCCAGCTTGGCGCGCAGCAATGCGCCCAGGCTGGTGGTGCCGGCGTTCTCACGCGAGGACTGCTGCGACAGGTTGGCCATCTGGCCTTGCTCGTCCGCCATGTCCTTGGCCTTCACCGACAGCTGGATGTTGCGGGTCTTGCGGTCGATGTTGACCACCACCGCATTGACCTCGTCGCCTTCCTTGAGCACGTTGCGGGCATCTTCCACGCGGTCGCGGGAGATTTCCGAAGCACGCAGGTAGCCGATGATGTCCTGGCCCAGGTCGATTTCGGCGCCCTTGGGGTCGACGGTCTTGACCTTGCCGGACACGGCCGAACCCTTGTCGTGAATGGACACGAAGGTGGTGAACGGGTCCTGGTCCAATTGCTTGATGCCCAGGCTGATGCGCTCGCGGTCCACATCCACGGCCAGCACGATGGCTTCGACTTCCTGGCCCTTCTTGTAGTTGCGAACGGCGGCTTCGCCGGTTTCGTTCCAGGACAGGTCGGACAGGTGCACCAGGCCGTCGATGCCGGCGGCCAGGCCGACGAACACGCCGAAGTCG